>OMJI01000079.1 GCA_900299315.1 Verrucomicrobiota bacterium
AATCTCAAGAACGCGCCGGCCGCCCGGGAGTATTTGAAAAAACGGCAGC
Organism: Verrucomicrobiota bacterium; assembly: GCA_900299315.1. Classification (GTDB taxonomy): domain Bacteria; phylum Verrucomicrobiota; class Verrucomicrobiia; order Palsa-1439; family Palsa-1439; genus OMJI01. The sequence continues at coordinate 50 of OMJI01000079.1, forward strand.
TCAGCGACGCGACCGTGAAACGTTGGCGGATCGGTTACTCGCCAGAGACGTGGGACGCCGTGGTGAATTGGGCGCGCGCGAAAAAGATACCGGCCGAGTTGTTGGAGACGGCCGGGCTGATCGTCCGCACCGATGAAGGCCGGGTGTATGACCGGTTCCGGGGCCGGTTGATGTTTTCGATCTGCGACGAACAAGGCCGGGTGGTCGCATTCAGCGGCCGCATCCTCACCAGCGACAAAGAGCAGGCCAAATACGTCAATTCGCCCGAGACGCCCATCTTCCACAAGAGCAAAATCCTCTTCGCCCTCGACAAGGCCAAGCGCCCCATCATCGACGCAAAGTTCGCCGTGGTCTGTGAAGGCCAAGTGGACACGATTTCCTGCCACGAGGCGGGGCTCGAAAACGTCGTCGCACCGCAAGGCACGGCGTTGACCGAGCATCACGCACGAATTCTCAAACGGTACGCCGACGAGGTCGTGCTGTTGTTCGACGCCGATAATGCCGGCCAGAACGCCGCCGTTCGCAGCGCGGAACCGTTGCTCGCGGCCGGCATGGTCATCCGTGTCGCCACGCTGCCCGGCAATCACGACCCGGACAGCTTCGTGAAAAGCGAAGGAGTCGACAAACTCCGACAACTCATCCAGGCAGCGCCCGGGTTCTTCCACTTTTACCTCGACCGGCTCACCAAGCTGCACGACGCCCGCTCCGACCGGGGCAAACTGCAAATCGCGCAGGAAATCGTCCAGTGGATCGGCAAGGTTCCGAACGCCGTCTTGCGCGCCTCGTACTTCCAGCAAACGGCAATGAAGCTTGGCGTACCGGAATCCGCGCTCCAGGCGGAATGGAAAAAGTTCCGCAGCCGCGACCGGGCACCGGACTCGGAAGAGACTCCCGTTCCGACTTCCCCCGGCAATCCCGCCGAGGAAATCCTCCTCCAACTGATGCTCACCGACGACCGGATCGTGCAGTTGGCGCAGGAACGTCTCGCTGATGAGTGGATCTCCGATTCCACCGCCGGTAGCCTCATTCGCAAAGTTCTCCAGCTCCACGCCGCCGGTGAATGGACCGGCACCGCCGCGCTCCTCAATGCGGTGAAGGAAGACCCCCTCTCCCAACTCATTTCCCGCCTGCTCGTGGAGAAGTCGACGGCGGCGGACAAGGTGGAGACAGCGGCAAAAGATTGCTTGATCGCCTTGAAAAAAGCCGCATTGGAGCGAGAGTTGCAACAGATCAAGGCCCGTCTGGCGCAGCCGGGACTGTCAAGCAACGACATGGTAAAACTTCAGCAGCGGGCACTTGACTTGAGACGCGACCTCGACAATATTACGCGGCTTTCGGTGTGGAAACCATTAAAGTCATCAGCATCTAGTTAACTGAACCATGTCTAAAACCCGCGCCAATAAGTCCTCTGCTCCGTTACCGCCGCCCGAGCCACCCCCGCAACGCATGGATCGTGACGAGAAGAATGAGAAGATCAAGGAACTCATCAAGCTCGCCAACGAACAGGGGTACCTCACCTACGGCGACGTCAACGACATCCTCCCGGACAACATCCTCTCCCCCGAGGAACTTGACTCGATCCTGATCCTGCTGCGCGGGATGGACATCGACATCATCGACGCGTCCGAGGTCGACCGGTATAAGAAAGAATCCGCCGAGGAGGAAAAAGAGCAGGCCAAGGCTGACTCCCGGCTCGACATCCTCGACGACCCGGTCCGGATGTACCTCAAGCAGATGGGGCAAGTACCCCTGCTGACGCGCGAGCAGGAAGTTGAAATTTCCAAACGCATCGAGACCGCCGAGAACCACGTCCGCGAAATCATCAACAACCTCGGCATCACCGCCCGCGAACACGTCGCCCTCGCCCAACGCCTCCAGAGCGGCCGGGAACGTTTCGACCGCGTCATCCTCGACAAGAAGATCGACAGCCGCGAGCAGTACATGCGAGTCCTGCCGCGCTTGCTCACCCAGGTCGAAAAGGCCGACGCGCTGGTGGACTCCAAGTACGCCAAGTACGCGCCCGTCAGCCTCTCCAAGAAGGAAAAAGAGAAGGCCTACAAGGAATTCAAGAAGACCGACGTCGCGCTCCAGAAGTTGTTTGAGCGATTCTATTTCAAGCAGAAGGTTCTGGAGGAATTTGTCGAGAAGGCGAACGAAGTCCGCGAGGAATTCGACATCGTGCTCCTCGAAATCGACCGGGCCAAGAAGCTTAAGAAGCCCGCTGCGGAGATGAAGGAGGAGCAACGCCGGCTCAAGGACTTGGAGACTCAGGTGCGCATGAACACCGCGGAGTTCCTCAAGACCCACGAGGATCTCAAGGTCTGGATGAAGAAGGCGATGCAGGCCAAGACCGAAATGGTCGAGGCCAACCTGCGCCTCGTCATCTCCATCGCCAAGAAATACACTAACCGCGGCCTTTCCTTCCTCGACCTCATTCAGGAAGGTAACATGGGCTTGATGAAAGCCGTCGAAAAGTTCGAGTACCGGCGCGGCTACAAGTTTTCCACGTACGCCACGTGGTGGATCCGCCAAGCCATCACCCGCAGCATCGCCGACCAAGCGCGCACCATCCGCATCCCGGTGCACATGATCGAGACGATCAACAAACTGATGCGCGTGCAGAAGTCGCTCGTCCAGGAACTTGGTCGCGAGCCCACCCCGGAAGAAGTCGCCGAGGAAATCCAGATGCCGGTCGACCGCGTCCGTGCGGTCCTCAAGATGGCGCAGCAACCCATTTCCCTCCAATCCCCCATCGGCGATAGCGACGACACCAGTTTCGGCGATCTCATCGAGGACAAGTCGGCGGAAAACCCGTCCGACATGGCTTCCTACTCGCTGCTCAAGGAGAAGCTCACCGAGGTGCTCGACACCTTGACCGACCGGGAACGCAAAGTTCTCCAACTCCGGTTCGGTCTCGGCGACGGCTACTCCCGCACACTGGAGGAAGTCGGCCGGCAATTCCGCGTCACGCGCGAGCGCATCCGCCAGATCGAGGCCAAGGCGCTCCGCAAGATGCGCCACCCGACCCGTCTCCGGCAGATTCAGGGCTTCCTCGAAGCGCAGGGGATATGATAGCTTCGCCACCGCAGGGCCTGTAGCTCAGCGGTTAGAGCGGAGGACTCATAATCCTTTGGTCGCAGGTTCGAATCCTGCCGGGCCCACCAATCATGACTCGCAAGCAATCTCTCACGCGCTGGGCGTTTTGGGTGGTGGTGGCGTATTCCGTGATCGGGTTCTTCATCGCGCCGCCGATTGTCCGGTGGGTGCTGGTCGGGCAATTGAAGGAGAAACTCCACCGGGACGCTTCCGTTCGCAAAGTCCGACTCAATCCCTACGCGCTCTCCGTCACCATCGACGGGCTCCAGATCAACGAGCGCAACAGCACCAACCGGTTCGTCGGCTGGGAGAAACTCTACGTCAATCTCCAGATCGCCTCGGTCTTCCAGCGCGTCATCGTGCTCCGGGAGGTCAGTCTCTCCAACGCCTTCGCCCACGTCAGCCTCCAGCGCGATCAGTCGCTGAACTTTTCCGATCTCATCCCGCCGCCTTCGACAAACACCCCCTCCACTCCGCCGACCATCCGCATCGGCAAGCTGCACATCGTGAACGCCCAGTTGGTCGCGGAAGACTTCTCGCGCCGGGAGCCATTTACCACCACCGTCGGCCCGGTCAACGTCGCGCTGGAAAATTTCAGTACCCGATCCGACAACCAGAACCCGTACGCCTTCACCGCCACCACAGAGGCCGGGGAGAAATTCTCGTGGCGCGGCTCGTTCTACCTCAACCCGGTCCGCTCCGCCGGCGATTTCGTCGTCGAGCAAATCGCGCTGCCCAAATACTCGCCCTACCTCGACCAGTTTCCCAACCTCAACCTCCGCAGCGGCCGGTTCGGCGTGCGCGGGACCTACCAAGTCAATCTCGCCACCAACGCGATGACAGCGCTCCTCACGAATGCCGTCGTCACGCTCGACGACCTCCACCTCGCCGAACGCGATGCCACGAACGACGCCGTAATCATCCAGAACCTCACCGTCTCCAACCTTTGCGCCGACGCGCTCGCAGGCCGGGTCGACATTGGCGAAATCAGCTTTACCGGCGAACGCGTCGCGGCTGAGATGACGCCCGGCAACCCGCCCAACTTGCTCCGTCTTTTCGCTCCGCCGCCAAAGACCAACACCGCCCCGGCCACCAGCCAACCGCCCCGCAACTTCACGCTTCACGTGGATCAAATCCGTTCCACCGACGGCGGCGCGAGTCTCGCCGGCATCTTCGGCCGGCAAGAGATGCACTGGCAGGGCACGCTCGTCACCAACATCAACGTGCAGACCGAGCCGCTCCAAGTCAGCGTCACCGCCATCACCGTCACCAACGGCGCGTTCCTTCACACCGACGCCGGCGTGACGCCACCGGCCCGCCTCAGCGTCCAGCAGATCAACAGCGCCATTACCGGCTTTTCGCTCGGACCGGATTCCGAAACCCAATTCCGCATGACGGCCAAGGTCAACAACGTCTCCCCCGTCGAGCTGACCGGCCGCCTCACGCCGATCACGCTCAACCGGGCCGACGTGAAAGTGCTGTTCCAAGACGTCAGCCTGCTCCCGCTCGATCCGTACGTCGGCAAGTACCTCGGCTACCGTCTCGACAGCGGCAGCCTCGCACTCGACCTCAACTACGCCGTCAATAACCGCCAGCTCAACGCCGGTAACGTCATCACCGTCGACCAAATGGACCTCGGCGCCGCCACTGGCAGCCCTGACGCCATCAAGCTGCCGGTCAAGCTCGGCCTCGCGATCCTCAAGGACCGCAACGGCGTCATCAAACTCGACGTCCCGATCAGCGGCAGCTTCGACAACCCGCAGTTCCGCCTCCGCCCGGTCATCATCCAGACCTTCAAAAACCTCTTTGTCAAAATCCTCACCTCGCCATTCGCCGCCCTCGGCTCGATGTTCGGCGGCGGCGGCGACGAACTTGGCTACCAAGCTTTCCTGCCCGGCCACGCCGAGCTACAACCGAGCGAAGCCAAGAAGCTCGACGTTTTACTCCGCGCCCTCACCGAACGTCCCGGCCTGCATCTCGAAATCCAAGGCGCCTTCGACCAGACCGAGGACACCACCGGCCTCAAGCGCGTGAAGCTCGACGCCGCGCTCACCAACACCACGCTCCAGGCGCTCTACCTCGCCAACCTCGACAAGCTCCAAGCCACCATCATCGTCACCAACCCCGCTCCCGCCGACGTCACCGGCTTCAGCAATGTCCAAGGCTTGCGACCCAAGAACGCGCCGCGCGTCACCACTTCCGCCGTACCCACCGCCCGCAGCGAAGCCGCCAAGACGCCACCAGCCGAGATGGAACGCCAGCTCCTCGAAATCATGGCCGTCACGGATGCCGACCTCGAACAGCTCGCCGACGCCCGCGCTGCCGCCGTCCGTGTTTACCTGCTCCAGCCCGGCACGCTCGACGCCGCGCGCCTCTCCGCCGCCACCGAGCGCAAGAAGGCCGGTACCCGCGCGTTTCTGAACTTGCAGTAGCGACCGGGTTTTGGTCTTCTCGACCCGTTCTCACCCCGTCGGAGAACTGCAATGTCAACTGTCCGTGACCGGGCCGCTTGGCTGAAAGGCCCGGCCTTCCAGTGTGCTGAACCGCCCCCTGCCGTGAACCGCGCGTGGCGCCTCATCCTGCTCGGCGCGCCCGGCGTCGGCAAAGGAACCCAAGCCGAGTTGCTGAGCAGCCGGCTCCAAGCCTGTCACCTTTCCACCGGCGACGTCTTCCGCGCCGCCAAGAATCTCACCGAATGCGAGCGCAGCCCGGCCATGAACGCCGCCCTCGATTTCATGCGCCGCGGGGAACTCGTACCGGATACCACCGTGCTAGAGATGGTCCGGGAACGGGTCGGCTGCCTCACATGCGGCGGCGGTTTCCTGCTCGACGGTTTCCCGCGCACCGTCGCCCAAGCCGAGGCGCTGCAACAAATCCTCGCCGAACAGGAAATCAAACTCGACGGCGTGTTGAGCTACGAACTTCCGATCGCGGAGATCGTCGAACGCCTCAGCGGCCGGCGCACCTGCACCAAGTGCAAAGCCGTCTTCCACGTCACCGCCCGGCCACCGCGCCGGGAAGGCGTGTGCGATGGTTGCGGCGGCGCGTTGATCCAACGCGAAGACGTCCGGCCCGAATCCATCCGCGTCCGCATGGCCGAGTATGCCAAAAGCACAGCGCCGTTGACCGAATACTACCGGCGCCAGAAACTGCTCGTCCGCATCCCCGCCACCGGCACCCCCGAGGAAATCCGCGACCGCGCCCTGGCGGCGCTCCAAGGTGGTTAGCCTGAACTACCGGCTCGCCTGCTCTTTCAGGGCGGCTTGCTCGTGCTTGGCGAAGGTCTTGATGAGCTTGTTGTAGACGGCGACGGCTTTCTTGTTGGGCTTCACTTCGCTGCCGGGGATGGGGTCGGTGAACTTGGCCATCACGTCCGGCCACTTGGCGGGTTGCTTGTTGTGCTTGAGGTAGGCGTGGGCCGCCCGGAGTGCAGCGCCGAGCGCGGCGCTCTTGCTGACTTCGAGCCGGTAGACGGGGCAGTTCATCACGTCGGCCATCACTTGGAGGATGGTGGTGTTGACGGAGCCACCGCCGGTGGCAATGACGCGCTTCGGTTTGATTTTCATCCAGCCGGAGTGGAGCCGCATGGACATCATCTGCGCCTCGACGATGGCCCGGCAGTTCGCCGGGGCGTCGCGGTCGTCGAGGTTGATGCGGCGAAGGCCGGGACGGATGACGCGCGGGACAATTTCCGGCTCGAACCACGGGAGCATGAGCGCGCCTTTGTTGCCGGGCTTGGTGGATTCGAGCGCACGGTTGAAGCCGTCCCAGTCGAGGCTGTACATGTCGCGGATGCGTTCCCGGGCCAGCGAACCGTTCTTGAAACAGATCAGCGTCATGTAATCGCCAGTCGGCGCGCCAAACACGTGACCTTCACCCCGGTCGTCCGTGTGGAGCTTCCGCATGTAACCGAAATAGGTGTCGCTGGTGCCGAGGCTGATGGCGAGCGCGCCCTCCTCGCGTAGACCGAGGCCGATGAGGCTGCAGGGATTGTCACCGGACCAGACGACGGCCAGCGCGTCGGGATTGAGGCCGTACTTCTTCGGGAAATAGGGGCTGACCTTGCCGATGACGTGCCACGACTCGGCGAGCGGCGGGAGCTTGGCGCTCAAGCCGGGGGCGGTCACTTTGATGGCTTTGGGGTGCCAGCGTTTCTTGCGGATATCCATCAGGTTCATACCGGCCCCGTCGCCGTAATCGATCGGAGCAATCTTGCCGGCCATCACCGACGCCATGAACGAGCTGACCAAGCCGATGCTCACCGTCTCCGCATAATCATCCGGCTGGCGCTTGAAGAACTTCCGGATTTGCGGCCCGGTAAATCTCTCGAAGGTATCCGACCCGTTTGCCCGCGCCGTGGCGGCGATTCCGCCGAGGGCTTTACGGATTTCGTTGCACTCCACCGCCGTGGATGAATCCATCCAGATCGGCGCGGTGGGACGCGCGAAACAATCGTGCAGTTGCGACGCCAAGCCGCGGTTCGGATTGAGCGCCGCGAGCACGGCTTTCGCCTGGGAGTTGAGATACACCGAACCGTGCTGTTGGCCCGAACCGGCCACCGCCAACACATCGCCGAGCGCGACGCCTTCCTGTTGCATTTGCAGGAGCAACGCATCGAGCGCGTCCAGCCACAGCAACGGCGGGCTGTGGACGACGAGCGGATCGCTGTTGCGGAGCGTGCCGTTGTAGGTCTTGTACTTTGGGAACGTCTTGTCGAAGTTCAGCGACGCCTCGTACACCACTTTCCGCGCGTCGAGATCGATGACGATCCCGGTCAAACTCTGCGTGCTCGAATCCAGTCCGAGGAACAACCGTGCCATTACCGGCCTCCGTGCAAGTACTCGTTGAGAATGTTTTCCAGCGCCTCGACGCGGCCACTGGTCTTGGGCGGTTCGCCCTGGGACATCGCCCACTTTTCCAGCTCCGGCAGGGTGGCTTTGCCGGCCATGATCTTCTTCCCCATGCCGGTGCGATAGCCGGCATAGCGGTCGGCTAGCGGTTTGGCCAACGCCTTGTCCTTGATAAGCCGGTCGGCAATCACCAGCGCGCGCGCAAACGTGTCCATGCCGCCGATGTGTGCGTGGAACAGGTCCACCGTGTCGAACGAGCCGCGCCGAACTTTCGCGTCGAAATTCAGCCCGCCTTTCAAGCCGCCCTGCTGCAACACGACGTACATCGCCCACGTTGCGGTGTAGAGGTCGGTCGGGAACTGGTCGGTGTCCCAGCCGACGGTCTGGTCGCCGCGATTGATGTCGAGGCTGCCGAGCTTGCCGGCGGCGGACGCGGTCACCATCTCGTGCTCGAACGAATGGGTCGCCAGCGTGGCGTGATTCGCTTCGAGGTTCAGCATGAAATCATCGAGCAAGTCGAACTCACGCAGGAACCCGAGACAGGTCGCGGAGTCGAAATCGTACTGGTGGGTGGACGGCTCCTTCGGTTTCGGCTCGATGAAGAACGGGCCCTTGAAGCCGGCCTTGCGCCCGTAATCCACCGCCATGTGGAGGAATGCGGCCATCTGCTCGCGCTCGTGCTTGAGGTCGGTGTTGATGAGCGACGCGTAACCTTCCCGGCCGCCCCAGAACACGTAGCCGCGCCCGCCGAGTTCCACCGTCGCGTCGATCGCGCGGCGCACTTGGCTGGCGGCGTAAGCGAGGACGCGCGGGTCCGGGTTTGTCGCGGCGCCGTGGGTGTACCGGGGATGACTGAAACAGTTCGCCGTGCCCCAGAGCAATTTCACCCCGGTCTCGCGCTGCCATTTCGCGGCGCGTTTCACGATCCGGTCGAGGTTCCGGTTGGTCTCCGCGATCGTCGCCCCTTCCGGCGCGATGTCCCGGTCGTGGAAGCAGTAGTAGTTCACCCCAAGCTTGGTGCAGAACTCGAAGCAGGCATCCATCGTCTTCTCGGCGATGTCCATGGCATCGCGACCGTTGTTCCACGGACGGTCGTACACGCCACCGCCAAAGGGATCGGCGCCGGTACCCTTGAACGTGTGCCAGTAGGCGACGGAAAACCGCAGATGCTCTTCCATCGTCTTGCCGCCGACTTTGCGGCGCGAGTCATAGAATTTGAACGCGAGCGGATTTTTCGAACGCGGGCCTTCGTAGCGGACAACGGACTTCACTTCGGGAAAGTACATGGTCAAGTAGGCTCCTCAGGTATGGCTCTGGATACCAATTTCAGCCGGCAATGAAAACGAAATTCTTGCCCCGTGCCGGGCTTGACGGTGCGCGCGGGCACTTGCTACTGTCGCCGCGCTCATGAAACGTTTCCTGCCCCGCTTTGTCGCAATCTTACTCTTGCTCGGCATCTTTATCCCCCACACCAGTCAGGCCGGTCTGGTCTGGCGCAAAGGCGAAGGCTGGACGTGGGAGAGTTCGGGAATGCCGGTCGGCAACACACCGCAGGACCAACTCGACATCGGCAAACAGTTTTTCGCCAAGAAGGATTACGGCCACGCGGTCGCAGCCTACCGGCGGTTGTTGCGGCGCTGGCCGAACTCATTCGCGGCTGAGGAAGCGCGCTTCGGCTTGGCCGAGTCACTCAACGGCGCGGACTACAAATTTAAGGCGTTCAAGGAATACCAGAACCTGATCGAGAAGCATCCGAACTCCGACCGGTACGAGATCGCGCTGCAACGCCAGTTCGAGATCGGCGAGCGCTTCATGCACGGCTACCGGGACAAGACGTTCGGCATCCGGCTGTTCCCCTCGACCGACAAGGCGATTGATATTTTCGAGCAGGTCGTCAAGAACGGCCCCTACAGCAAACTCGGTCCGCAAGCGCAGATGAAAATCGGGCAGACGTACGAGCTGCGGAAGGAATACGTCAGCGCCGTCCACGCCTATGAACGGTTGATGGAGAAATATCCCAGTGACCCGCTCGCCGAGGTGGCGCAGTTCCAAATCGGTCTCGCCTACCGGGCCGAGGCCAAACGCGCCGAGTACGACCAGAATTCCGCCAACCAAGCCGTCGCGTCATTCACCGATTACACGGTCCGGTATCCCCAAGGCGACAAGCTGAAGACCGCGGAGGAATACCAGACCGCGCTGAAAGTCGAACAAGCACGCGGCTCGTTCCAGATTGGCCAGTTCTACGAGAAGAACCGGGAATACAAAGCCGCGTTGATCTATTACAACGACGCCATCGAGCACAGCCCCAAATCCGAATGGGCCGCCAGCGCCCGCCAGAAAGTCGCGGCCCTGACCGCCCGCGTCAACCAACCGGGCGCGGCGCACCTCGTCCAACCCACCGTCAACCCATGATCCGCCGGTATCTTGCCTTCGTGATGCTGGCCGGCTTGCTGACCGGCTGCATGGGCTACCGGATCGGCGCGGTCGGCGAGCGGCGCTATCAATCCATCGCCGTCCCGATGTTCCGCAACAAGACCGTCACCCCGCAGCTCGAAGCCCAAGTCACCAACGCCATCATCAAACGGTTGCAGGAAGACGGGACCCTGCTCGTGCAGAATCGCGCCACGGCGGATGCCGTCTTGTTCGGCACGATCACCAAGTACGACCGGCGCGCCGTGCGAGGAGCGTTCACCGACTCGGGAGTCCCGCGCGAGTACCGGCTCTCAATCACCGCCGTGGTGGAAGTGCTCGACCAGCGTACCGGCGCGCACATCTTGAAGCCCACCACGCTGACGGGAACGAGCGAGACATTCATCGGCACCGACCTCCAAAGCGCCGACGAGCAGGCGTTGCCCCTGATCGCCGAGGATATCGCCCGGCAAATTGCCGGGTTGCTGACGCAGAATTGGTAGAACGCGACCGGCTAGGCCGCAGCCGCAAGCGACTTCAACTTCGCGGCCAGACGCGACTTCTTCCGGGACGCGACATTGCGGTGGATGACCAACGTCTTCGCGGCCTTGTCGAGAGCCGACGCCACCGCCTGATAGGCAGTCGCGGCCTCGTCGTTCTTCTTGGCGCCCACGGCTGCGAGGAACTTCTTCTCGAGCGTGTGCAACCGGGACTTGATGGAATGGTTGTGTGCCTTGCGCCGCATGCTGGCGCGCGCCTGTTTTGCTGCTGAACGTGTATTAGCCATAGATAAAGCGCGCGTATCCTATCGGCGAACCCCAAAATGTCAACGGCGAAAACCCGCGTCCCCCGCGCTCGACACCTCCCCGCCATTTTGCTAACAAGCGCGGCGTGAAACTGCGCGCGGAACTAATCAGCCAAGCCAAGCGATTGGTCGTCAAGGTCGGCACCGGCCTGCTCACCGACGCCCAGAACCGCGTTTCCCCGGCGCAGATCGCCCAGCTCGTCGACCAGCTCGCCGCACTCCACCGGCAGAAGAAAGAAGTCATCCTCGTCTCCTCCGGCGCCATCGCCGCCGGTATGGCGCAGCTCGGATTGAAGTCCCGGCCCAAGAATCTCGACGAACTCCAAGCCGCCGCCGCCATCGGCCAGAGCAAGTTGATGGCAATCTACGATGAGCTGTTCGGCAAACACGACATCACCGTCGCCCAGATACTCCTCACCCACGACGATCTCAAGAACCGCACCCGGCACCTCAACGCCCAAAACACCCTCACCACCCTGCTCGCCCGCGGCGTCGTCCCCATCATCAACGAGAATGACACCGTCTCCGTGGACGAAATCAAGTTCGGCGACAACGACCGGCTCGGCGCGCTCACCGCCACCCTCATCGACGCCAATCTGCTCATCATCCTGTCCCACGTCGAAGGGCTCCTCGATAAAGCTGGCAAGCTCGTCCCCGTCGTTCCCGCCGTCACCCGCGAGGTTGAAGCCCTCGCCGGCGGCACCGATCGCGTCACCAGCGTCGGCGGTATGAAATCCAAACTCGAAGCCGCCAAGATCGTCACCCGCAGCGGCACACCGATGATCATCGCCAGCGGTGACAACGCTTCCGTGCTGGCCCAGATTTTGGCCGGCAACGACATTGGCACCATCTTCCTACCGGCCAACACGAAGCTCGCCCACCGCAAACGCTGGATCGCATTCTTTCAACACCCCGCCGGCACGCTTGTCGTCGACGATGGCGCCCGCGCCGCTGTCCACGACGGCGGCAAGAGCCTGCTCGCTAAGGGCGTCATGCGCCGCACCGGCAAAGCAACCGCCGGTGACGTGGTTAGCATCCAAGACAATACCGGCGTAGAGTTCGCCCGCGGCATCCTCCGCGACGGCGACACGGTGGTCCACCGCGATGACTTGGTAATTTTATGAGTGATTTGCGCAAACAGATGACGGAATTGGCGACCCGCTCGCGCGACGCGGCGCGGGCGTTGGCCAAGCTCGACACCGCGACGAAGAACAAACTGTTGCTCGCGATGGCGGATGGGTTGGAGAAGAACGCCGCGGCCATCAAGGCCGGTAATGCCAAGGACCTCGAAGCCGGCAAGGCAGCCGGACTTTCCGCCGCGATGCTCGACCGGCTGACGCTCACCGACAAGCGGATCGCCGACATGGCCAAAGGCATCCGGGAAGTTGTCGCCCTCCCCGACCCAGTGGGGGCCAACATCGCCGAGTGGACGCGCCCCAACGGCATCCGCATCCAAAAGAAGCGCGTGCCCATCGGCGTCATCCTCATCATTTACGAGTCGCGTCCGAACGTGACCGCCGACGCGGCGTGTTTGTGTTTCAAGACCGGTAACGCTGTCATCCTCCGCGGCGGTTCGGAAGCCATTCACAGCAACCTCGCCATTCAAGCCGCGATGAGCGTGCCGCGACTCCCGGCCAACAGCATCACCGTCGTCCCCACGACCGACCGGGCAGCGATTGATGAGTTGCTGGAGCTCGACGAGCTGATCAACCTCTGCATCCCGCGCGGCGGCGAAGGACTCATCCGCGCCGTGGTGGAGAAGTCGCGCATCCCGGTCATCAAACATTACAAGGGCGTCTGCCACGTGTTCGTCGACCGCGACGCGGACTTCGACATGGCGGAGAAGATTGTCATCAACGCCAAGACCCAGCGTCCCGGCGTCTGCAACGCCATCGAGACGCTGCTGGTGGACGAGAAGATTGCCGGCGCGTTTCTTCCCCGCATCGAGAAGGCGCTCACTGCCAAGGGCGTCGAGATTCGCCGCGACGCCGATTGGACGACCGAGTATCTCGACCTCATCATCGGCCTGCGCGTCGTCAAAGACGTGGAAGAGGCCATCGACCACATCACTCGGTTCGGCAGCGCCCACAGCGACGCCATCGTCACCAGGAGCAAGGCCACCGCCGAGAAATTCCTCCACGAAGTGGATAGCAGCAGCGTCTTCTGGAATGCCAGCACCCGGCTGGCTGATGGCGGCCAGTACGGCTTCGGCGCCGAGATCGGCATCAGTACCGACAAACTTCACGCCCGCGGTCCGATGGGCCTGGAAGAACTCACCAGCTACAAGTTCGTGGTCACCGGCACTGGTCAGATTCGGGAATAAACAACCCGCACAATCTCCAGAGCCACGTCGCGGAAAGTCACGCGGTCGCCCTGCCGCGCATGGAGGATCGCTTGGGCAAGCGGGGACTGCCAACTAATCTTGTACCCGGCAGGGTCGGCTTGTTCGGGGGTGACGATCTCGAAGGTGCTCTCGCCATCAGCATCGCGAATGGTGACAGTGGCGCCGAGCCGCACTTGATCAGGCGGCCCTTCAGGAGCCGGCTGCTTGAGCGTACCGGCCGGCGACTCCCGCCGGCGCGGGAGCGGCAGCTCGGGTGCATCGTCGGATTCACGGATGAAAGCGCGGCTCATTGGGAACATCATTCCGCATGACACTGGCGTCGCGCAACCCTATATTCGGCAGCGTGACAGCTCCGCTCGAACGCGCCCAGTACGTCCGCGACCAACTACCGGCGGGCGGGTTGTTTGCCGGTGAGACGTGGCGCATCGCCCCCACCCCGTTCCCGCTGTCCGCGTCGCTCATCGCCTCGTTGGAAGCGTTGGGACCGCAACTGCTCGCGTTCTACCGGGCCTGCAACTTGATGTACCGGCACAGCGTGGCGGGGAAACTGCCGGCGTGGATCGCGGCGTATCTCGATGCCGGTAAGCCGAAAGAACTCATCGAGCTTTCGCGGCGCGACCGGTTCAAGGCGCAGCTGCCGCGCGTGATCCGGCCCGACGTGATCTTGTCCAACGACCATTTCTTCATCACCGAGCTCGACAGCGTGCCGGGTGGCATCGGGTTGACCGGCTGGCTCGGGAAAACCTACGGCGAACTGGGCGACGAGATCGTGGGCAGGGCGCACGGGATGATGGAAGGGTTCGACGCGGCGTTCGAGAAGCCGGTTGCGGTGATCGTCTCCGATGAGGCTGCGACGTACCGGCCGGAGATGGAGTGGCTGGGCCGGCAGTGTGACTTTCGCGTGATGCGACCGGAAGAAATCAGCACGGTGCGCGGCACGGTCTACCGGTTCTTCGAGCTGTTCGATCTGCCGAACATTCCCCATGCGCCGGCGCTGCTCGACGCGGCCGCGCGCGGGGAGGTAGCGCTGACGCCGCCGGTCAAGCCGCAGCTTGAGGAGAAGATGCTGTTCGCGTTCCTCTGGCTCGAACAACTCCGACCGTTCTGGCGCGAGCATCTGGGCGAGACCACGCTGGCCAACCTGCGGCGCGTGATGCCGTACACCTGGATCGTCGACCCCACGCCGCTGCCGCCGCACGCGGCCATACCGGAGTTGGGAATTCATTACTGGCGCGACATGGCGAAGTTTTCCCAGAAGCAGCGCGAGTTGGTGCTGAAGATCTCCGGCTTCCACGAGCATGCGTGGGGCAGCCGGGGGGTGTACGTCGGCCACGACCTACCGGCCACGGAATGGGCGGCGGCAATCGACCGGGCTCTGGAAAGTTTCGTGACCCACCCGTTCATCCTGCAGCGCTTCGAGAAGTCCAAGCTGTTCCCCCAGACCTACGTGGACTTTGAGAAGAACGAGCTCATCGAGTTCCCGGCCCGCGTGCGGTTGTGCCCGTATTACTTCGTGACCGGCGAAACCGCCAAACTCGGCGGGATTCTTGCGACCGTTTGCCCAGCGGATAAGAAGATTCTCCACGGCATGACCGACGCGGTGCTTGCGCCCTGCCGGCCAGCGTGAATCAGGCGTTGACGTTCGGATAGCTGCCGAGAATCTTCACGAACATCGTGTGCTTCGCCAACTCGACCAGCGCCTTCTTCACTTTCGGATCCTCGCAGTGGCCGAGAAAATCGACGAAGAAGTAATATTCCCACGCCTTCTTCTTGCTCGGGCGGGACTCGATCTTGGTCAGGTTGATCTTGTGATGCTTGAACGCCGCCAGCGAATCGTGTAACGCGCCGACCTTGTCCGCCGCGGCGAACATGATCGAGGTCTTGTCGTTGCCCGTGGCGTCGGGGTACTTGCGGCCGATGACGAGAAATCGGGTGACGTTGGCGTTGGAATCCTGGATGTTGGGGTCGTGAATCGTGAGCCCGTACATTTCGGCGGCGAGTGTGCTGGCGAGCGCGCCGATCGTCGGATCGTGCTTCGCCATCTCCGCCGCGCGCGTGCTGCTGGAGACTTCAACCAACTCAGCTTGCGGCATGTTCGTCTGTAACCATTGCCGGCACTGAGCAAAGACCTGCCACATCGAGGCTAGCCGCGTGATCTGGTCGCGCGATCCGGCAGAGAGCAGGTTGTGCCGGATCGGCAACAGGATCTGGGCGCAGACCTTTAGCTCGCTCTCGACAAACATGTCGTACGTGTGCGTCACCGCCCCTTCGGTGGAATTTTCGATCGGCACCACGCCGTAGTCCGCCCGGCCCTTGGACACTTCCAAAAAGACATCCGGTATGTTTGGCAGTGGCTCGTACCGGAGGCTCGCGCCGAATTTCTTCACCGACGCCATGTGCGTGAACGTCCCGGCTGGGCCGAAATACGCAATCACGAGCGGCTTCTCCAGCGCCAACGCGCTCGACATCACTTCCCGGTAGATCGCCCGCAATGACTCCTCCGTGAGCGGCCCGGTATTCTGCGCCGTGACACGCTGGAACACGGCTTCTTCCCGGTCGGGCGCATAAATTTCCTCGCCGGTCGCGTGCTTCAACTTGCCGATGCCGAGGACCAGTTTCGTCCGCTCGTTGAGCAACTTCACGAGCCGGGCATCGACTCCATCAATTTTCGCGCGCAGCTTGGCTAGATCGGAGTTCATCGCTCCTCCTCTTCGTCCTCGTCATCCTCCTCATCATCCTCTTCGTCGTCGAACTCGTCTTCCTCGTCTTCGATCTCGTCGTCCTCGTCGTCGTCCTCAGCCTTTGCCTGTGGTGTAGTGGCGTCCGTCTCGGACGCTACTTCTGGCGCCGCTGCAGTTTCCACCGCCGTTGCCGCCGGGACGGCGGCCTCTACAACGGGGATTTGGACCACAGGTTTTTCCTCCGCCACCTTCAACGCGGCGGCTTGCAGGCGCAACTCGGCGGCCTTTGGCATGTCATCGAGGCTGCGCAGTCCGAAATGTTCCAAAAACTTCTGCGTCGTCCCGTACAACATCGGCCGACCGGGCGCCTCGCTCTTGCCGGTGATGGTGATGAGGTCGCGTTCCAGCAACGTCTTGATGACACCATCGACTTCCACGCCGCGGATGGCCGCGATGTCGGCGCGGGAGATGGGCTGGCGGAGGGCAATAATCGAGAGCGTCTCCAGCGATGGCGGCGAAAGCCGGTGCGGCCGGGCTTCATCGAGCAACTTCGAGAGCCACGGCGCAAACTCCGGTCGGCTCACCAGCCGCCAGCCACCGGCAATCTCCACGAGATGGAAGCTGCGGAGTTGGGTGTCGATCTCGACTTTCAACTCCTCCAGCGCCGCGGCAATCGCCGCCTCGCGCGTGTTGCGGAAAGATTCCGGGACGCCCGGGTTCTCTTCATCCGTCGCCTCGGCAAGGATTGACCGGATTTCCTTCGTCGTGAGCGGCCGCTCGGCGGAGAACAGCAACGCCTCGATGATTGTCTTGAGTTCGATTGTCATGATGCCTTGACCACGTGAATTTCCCCAAACGGTTCTGGCTGCTGCACGCGCAAGCGTTTCAGGCGGATGAGTTCGAGCAGTGCCAGAAACGTCACCACCACCTCGGCGCGCGAACTCGCCTTGGCGAACACCTCGCTAAAAACCAAATCGCTACGGTCGCGGAGGATATACAAGATTTCCTCGATCTTGTCGCTGACAGTGAAGCGTTCCTCGATGATTTCGCGGAAGTCCTCTTTCTCCTGCGCCTTCTTGAGGACGGTGTTGAACGCGTTGATCAGGTCGAAGATGCTGACCTCGCCCAGCGGCACTTCCTTGTTATCCTTGCCGGCCAGGTCGTCGCCGATGTTGCGCGGGAACATCCGGCTTTGCTCCGCCTCGCGCTGCGCGAGTTGCAGCGCGGCTTCCTTGAATTTCTTGTACTCCACCAACTGCCGGATCAATTCCCAGCGCGGATCTTCGCCCTCTTCCTGCTCGGTGTCGGTGACCTGCTGGTCTTCCGGCAGGAGCATGCGGCTCTTGATGTACATCAGCGTCGCCGCCATCACGAGGAACTCCCCGGCCACCTCGAGGTTCAGCAACTGCATCAGCGACAGGTACTCCATGTACTGGTTGGTGATGCGCTCGATCGGAATGTCGTAGATGTCTACCTCCTCCTTCTTGATGAGGTAGAGCAACAAATCCAGCGGCCCCTCGAAGACCTCTAGTTTGACTTTGTAATCCGCTTCCATGTTGTTCTGTAGCCGAGGCGTGAGCCTCGGCCGAAGCTTACGCTTCGGCTACAGGATTACCGCAACCCCACGGCCTCCCGGACCTTTTGCATCGTTTCGTTCGCCACCGCGCTGGCACGCGCGGCGCCGTCGCGGAGCACTTGCTGGACGTAATCCAAATTCTTTTCCAGTTCCGCCCGCTTCTGCCGGTAGGGCGCGAAATGATCAAGCAACGCCGCGAGCAACTCCTTCTTCGCTTCGCCGTAGCCGTAGCCACCGGCCAATAGTTTCGACTCGACCTCTTTGGCGCGGCCGGGCGCGACCACTTTGAGAAATTGCAGGGGGATGTTCTGGTCGAGGTTCTGCTTGGGCGCCTCGACCGGCTGCGAATCGGTCACGATGCCCATGACCTTCTTCTTCGTCGCCTTCTCGTCGCCAAAAATCTCGATGGTATTGCCGTAGCTCTTCGACATCTTTCGCCCGTCGGTGCCCGGCAGCGTCGCCACCTCCGCCTTGATGACCGGCTCGGGGATCACGAAGACCTCGCCAAACTGCCGGTTGAACGCCCCGGCAATGTCGCGGGTGATCTCGATGTGTTGCTTCTGGTCCTTGCCGACCGGAACGCGCGCGCCTTGGACGATCAGGATGTCCGCCGCCTGCAAGACCGGGTAGGTGAACAAGCCGACGTTGGGCGTGAGGCCGTCCGCGACCTTGTCCTTGAAGCTGACGGCGTTATCGAGCATCGGCTTGGGCGTGAGACAGGAGAGAATCCACGCGAGCTCCGTCACCTGCGGCACATCCGATTGCCGGTAGAAGACTGTCTTTGCCGGGTCGAGGCCGCAAGCGAGAAAATCCAACGCGACGTCGAGCACGTTCTGCCGGAGTTGCGCCGCATCGCTGACGGACGTGAGAGAATGGTAATCCGCGATGAAGTAGAACGCCGCGCCCCGCTCCGCCAGTTCGAGCGCGGGGCGCATCATCCCGAAGTAATTGCCGATATGCAGTTTCCCGCTCGGCTGGATTCCCGACAAAATGCGCATGGCGGCGCAGGATACGGAGCCCCACGCCGCCATGCGAGGAAAAAACTCTTACTAGAACTTGTAAACGAGCGAGCTGATGACCGCGACGTCGTTGCTCTTGCGGTTGTCGGCCGGCTGGTTGTCGTACTCGTCTTTGACCACGACGCGGACGCTGATCTTGCTGTTCAAGGCCGCTTCCGCGCCGACCTCAGCGCGGGCGATGAAGTTGCTGAAGTCATCGACTTGCGGGAAGATTTCTACCGCCTGCCAGACCTTCGCGTTGTCGTTGAACTTGTGCTCGAAGCGCTCGCCGAGCCGCAACGCAAAGTAGTTTCTTCTCCCGTCGCTGGTCTTCTCCGTCACGAAGGAAGGACCGATTTCGGCGCTGAGGCGGGTCAGGGCGGATTTGATGAAGTAATAACCGATCGACGGGCTGACCGTGGCCCGGTAGTCAATGCCTGCGATTGCATCGTGCGCGATGTCGAGCCTCAAGCCGGCATAGAGCCGCTCGCTCAGCAAGCGCTGATACTCAGCCTCGGCGGCAGCTTTCTCGGTGCTCTTGGTACCATCGTTTTCACCATAGGAAGCAGTAGCTCCCAGCCGCCAGATGTCCTTCTCATACTCGCGCTCCGTCTGGAGCTGAGCGGTGAACAAAAGCGTGTCGCTGTTTCCCGAGGTCAGATTGAACCCGAGCGCCGCGCTGCTATCCCATTGCTGCTTCCGGTCTGCCGCACGGGCTGGACCAACCGCCAAAAGGGCAAGCGCAACACTCCCAATGATCAAGCGTGAGGATGTTTTCATGAGGCGCGCACTATGCGCAAACCCCATCCCGCGGTCAAGCGTCCGCCATTACTGACCGACTGGTAGGAAGATGTGGAACGTGGTGCCCTTCCCGACCTGACTCTCCACGGCAATCGCGCCGCGATTCTGGTTAATCAGTTCGCAGATGATCGCCAGGCCGAGGCCGGTGCCTTGGGTCTTGGTCGTGAAGTACGGCTGGAAAATTTTCTGCAGGTTCTCGGGGGCAATCCCGCAGCCGGTATCTCGCACCGAGACCCGCACGAACGGTTGCTGCGGGTTGTACTCCGCCGCCCGGTAGATCGGGCTCGCGGGGCCCACCTCGACGCCTTCCGCGCTGAAATCGAGCTGACCTTTTCCTTCCATCGCCTGCAACGCGTTCACGCCGAGATTCAGGATGATCTGCAAGACCTCCGCGGCATGACCGCGACAACGCAGACTGGGATTCGAAGCGTGATGGGAAATCTCCAAGCCGCGATTGCCGGGGTGCGCCTTGACCAGCGCCGCCGCATCCTCCACCAGCTTGGCCGCTTCGACCCAGCCGGGGGCAGACTGCCGGACGCGGGAAAAATTCAGGAACCGCTTGGCGATCTCTTTGCAGCGTTCGATCTCGCGTTGAATCGAGCTGAGGCGCTGCTGGACAGCCTGGGGATTGCCGGCTTTGCCCGCTTCCATCGCGGCGAGGTCGCGCGCGAGCATTTGCGTGTAGCCGGAGATGATCGAGAGCGGGTTGTTCATCTCATGCACGACGCCTGCGGAGATGACACCGGCCGTCACTTGCCGGTTGGTCTGCGCCAATTCCTGAGACAACTCCTTGTTCATCTGCTGCAAGGTGTCCAAGGTCGCTGTCCGGTTGCGTTTCTCCTGCCGGCGCGTGAGGCATTTCTCCAACAGCTCCCGCATCGCGAACACATCGAATGGTTTGTTCAGGTAATCCGCCGCGCCCAGCCGCAACGCCGCGCGCGCCGTGTCCAGCGTCTCGTAGCCGGTAAGCATGATGCACTCTGTGTCGGGATCGACCTTCTTGATCTCGCGCAACACATCCACGCCGGTCATGTCGGTCATCTTGATGTCGAGGATCGCCGCGTCCACTGGATGCTTCTGCACGTAATCGATCCCCTCCCGGCCACAGGTGCAGACAACGCAGTTGTACCGGTCCTTGAACACGATGCGCAGCGATTCGCGCGGACCAGGTTCGTCGTCCACGATCAACAACGTCGGCTTCTGCGGGGCGGTGGTGACCGCTGCCGGTGCGGATGTCAGTGTTTCAATTCCCATGTCAGCTGCTCCCGGTAATTTCCTTGGTTAAAAACGGATGGCGCTGGTGAACATGATCGCGTGCGCGTCGCTCTCCCACTTGCCGGCCACCGTCGGCCCCAACGCGCCGGTGCCCGGCACGGTCCGGTTCTCGGAGAGGCTGTACTGGTAGGTCAGGTTGCCCTCGAACCGGCCCGAGCGATATCCGAAGCCTACGCTGAAGACATGCCGGTCGGAATCCGGCACGAGCGGACTGAAAGTCGAGTCCGGCACCGTGTTCTCGGAGAAGATATACCCGCCGCGCAACGTCCAGTGCTCATCCAGATCGTACTGCGTGCCGAACTCGTAGAAGAAACTGTCCTTCCAGTTGAACGGAATGGTCGAGCGCGGGTCGCCGGCGAAGACGGGGTTGGCCGATTGGAGCCGGACGGTATTCAGCACGCCCCAGTTCGTCCAATCGATGTCCACTTCCAGTTTCCACTTCTTCGTGGGCCTAAACGCGTAGCCAACCGCGACCGACTGCGGGAAATCAAACCCCGCGCTCGCATCCCCGGCCGTGGTGAACGGGCCGGCATTGGAAGTCTTCGCGGTGCCGTGCATGTCTATGGAGAACGGGCTGCGATACACCGCCGCCAGCGTGTGCTGGTCGTTGATCCGCCACATCAGCCCAACGGTCGCACCGAGGCCGGTGCCGTTGCCATCAAACTGAAACCGCGAGCCCGGCAGCAATGGCGAGTAGTGAAACTTCTGCACCGTGTCGCCGTAGTACACGTTCAAGCTGGCGCCGATGGAAAGGTGTTCGTTGAACTGGTATGCGGCGGTCGGAGCGAAATTCAACACGGTCAACTTCGCCGACGTGACCACATACTGAAATTGGCTGTTCTCGCCCCAGTCGATCGACAGTCCATACGGCGCATTCACCGCTAAGCCGAACCGCCACTTCTCCAAACCGAAGTCGGCGGCGGCGTAGAGATGCGGCAGGAAATCAAACTTGTCCATCTTCGCAGTCGTCGCCCCGGTAAAATCGATCTCGCGGAACAAGAGGTAGCTCCCGCCCGCGACGTGGGTACCGGTCAGTTGCACGAGACCTGCCGGGTTGTAGTAGACCGCGGACGCATCGTCAGCCTGCGCGATGAACGCCTCGCCTTGGGCCGTTGCTGCTGCGCCTTGATCGGCATTTCGAAAACCGAGCGCTTTGGCTTCCGGTAAGGTTGCCAGCAAACCCGCGCCCGCCAGCGCGACAACAATTCCCAGTCGAGTGACCTTTTTCATGAATCGAGCCTCCATTTGAGCCGATTTTTAGCAGTGGATATGCCACGCGTACCGACTTGACGGCAGACAGGCGCGGCACGACGAATCGCACCGCGCCTGCCTCAAACACTGCCGGATCCGGTTCATTAATGAACAGCCGGCCTTCAAACCCGTCCGGTCGATGTTACGTGATTGGCCCGGGCTCGCTTTCGAGCGGGACCTCCACATCCTCCGGCTCGCGGTTCGCGGACCGCGGGGCGGGAATGCCGAGCTTGTCCATCTTGTACCGCAACATGCGGCGCGTGATGTTCAACGCCTTCGCGGCGTCGGTCATCACACCTTCGCAGCGCCGCAACGCCTCCTCGATGGCGCGACGCTCGATGTCGTCCGTCAACTTCGGCAAGTCGAGATGTCCGCGGTCATCGAACTCCAACCGCTCCCCGGCTTCAATAGCGCGCGGGACGGACGGCGTGAGGTTGAGGGTCGCCTCGCTGACCACCGGGGTCGCCTCGGCATTCGCGATGACGAACGGCAGGTTGTCCGCGCCAATCTCCGCGGAGTCGGTGATCACTAACACCCGCTCGATAGCGTGCTCGAGCTCGCGGACGTTACCGGGCCACGGATAGTTGTTCAACAACTCCAACGCGGCCGGCGTGAACGTCGGGACCGACCGGTTCAACTCCTTGGCGAAGCGCGTTGTGAAATGCTGCACGAGCTGCGGGATGTCATCCTTGCGTTCGCGAAGCGACGGCAGGTAGATCGGCACCACGTTGATCCGGTAGAACAGGTCTTCGCGGAACGTGCCTTTCTTCACTTCCTGCTCGAGGTTCCGATTCGTCGCGCAGACAAGCCGGACGTTGATCTTGATGGTCTCCTGGCCGCCGACACGTCGGATCTCGCGCTCCTGGATGGCGCGCAGCAGCTTGCTCTGCGTCGCGATGGGCATCTCGCCAATCTCGTCGAGGAACAAGGTCCCGCCGGTGGCCGCCTCGAACATGCCGATCCGCCGCTGCAAGGCACCGGTGAATGCGCCCTTCTCATGACCAAACAGTTCGCTCTCAAGCAGCTCGCTCGGGATCGCCGCGCAATGGACGGCAATGAACGGGTTGTTGCGGCGGATGCTATTGAAATGCAGCGCGCGGGCGATCAACTCCTTGCCGGTGCCCGTTTCCCCGAGCACAAGCACGGTGCTGTCGTTGTCCATCAACCGCCGCACCAGCGCGTAGACGCGCTCCATCGCGGCGCTGCTGCCGACGATGTTCTCGAACTTGTACGTACTCTGTAGCTCGGACCGGGTCCGGCCGCTCTCGCGTTCGAGGGAACGCTCCTTTAAGACGCGCTCGATGACATGCCGGATCTCGTCCACGTCGAACGGCTTGTTCAGGTAGTCCGCCGCACCGAGTTTCATGGCGTCGACCGCCGGCTTCGCGTCGGTGATGGCCGTAGCCATGATGACCGGCAGGCTTGGCTGGATTTGCAAGGCCTGCTCCAGCACCTGCAAGCCGGTCATGTCCGGCATCTTCATGTCGAGCAACATCGCGTCGAACGGTTCGCCGTCCCGCAACGCCGCCAACCCGGCCGTGCCGCAGTCACAGGTCACGACCTCGTACCGGTCCTTCAAAATATAACGCAACGACTCACGCGGACTTTCTTCATCGTCCACGACCAACACTCTGGCCTTCGCCATGACAATCTCCTCCTTGGTTGATACGGCTCGCGACTATGGTTCCTGCACACGCCGGCGGCGGTTGGCATCCAACACCTGCGCCAGCCGGTTCTGTTCCGCGTCCTCGGTTTCCCCACTGAAATGCTCCGAGACGCTGCGGCTCTTGGCCAGTTGCGCCAACAGCTTGTCCTCCGGGTGCGGCTGCATCACTACCGGCATCAAAAACCGCACCGTCGTCCCCCGCCCCAACATGCTGTCCAGCTCCAACCGTCCACAATGCCGCTCGATGATCTTCTTTACGATCGTCAGCCCCAATCCAACCCCCACGTTCCGCGTCGTGATGAACGGCTCCGTCACGCGCGGCAAATCCGCCAAGGCGATCCCCTCGCCCGAATCCACAAACTCGATCTTCACCGCCCCGCCGGCCGGCAACTTCCCGCCGCCGTAATCCGCTTCTGTTGCGTCCGTCGTCGTAATCGTCAGCCGGCCGCCTTGCGGCATCGACTGGACGGCGTTGCGCATCACGTGCTCCATCGCCTGCGTCAGCCGGATCCGGTCGCCCGCCAACCGCGCAAACTTATGACCGAAGGCGCGCTTCACATTCACTATCGGCAACCCGGTCGGCTCCCCAGCCCTCTCCCCGGTGACCTGCAACTGGGCGAGTTTCTTGCGGGCAAACTCCTGCGTCAGGTTTTTCACACAGGCATCGACGAGATCGCTCAACGACAATTCCTCGTACACCAAGCCGAGCGGCTGCGCGAAGAACGTCAGGTTGTTCACCAGTACATCGACCCGGTTGACCTCGTTGACGACGACGTTGCTGAATTGCTCGCGGAAATCTTTTTCGTTGTACCGCTCCGGCAACAACTGGCCGAAAATCTTGATCGAGACGAGTGAGTTCTTCAGCTCGTGCGAAAGCCGGTAGGAAACCCGCGTGAAGAACTCCCGTTCCTCCAACTCGCGCGCCTCCGCTTGCCGCTGCTTCGTCTCGGTCAAGTCATCCAACAATGCGACGAATACCTGTCCGCCCGGCGCCGGCACTCGTGACACACTCATGCCGACCGGCTTCCGACTGCGCGGCAACAAAACTTCCCGACTGTGAACTGCCTGCCCGGTCTGCTGGGCTTCGGCCAACACCGCCGCCACCACGCTGGGCAACCGGCGCAGCGACAAGTTCGCGACCGGCTCCTCGCCGAGTTCCAAGAGTTCCCGCGCGAGCCGGTTGAGCTGCAGAACCCGGTGGTCGCCATCGACGATGATCACGCCGGCATGCAGGTTGGCGAGCACGCCATCGAGGAATTGACGCTGCCGGGCCGCTTCCGCCGCTGCCGTCTCCTGGCGGACCGCCCGGGCGACTTGTTCCAGCAAATGGTAAATCAGTTCGAGTTCGTCATCGGACAGTCCCGCCCCGGTAATCTTCCCGCCGCAGGTCAACACGCCGACCAACTCGTCGTTGTCGAACACCGGCACGGCGACATCGGTCCCGAGCAGGTCGAACTCGCGCATTGTCTGCGCGTCACCGGGATACCGCAGGATGCTGCCCTCCCGGGCTAGCGCGCCGGCAATGCCGCCTTGCGGGGTGAGCTGCAACTGCGTGGCAAATTCCTGCCGCACGCCGGTACTCCCGGCCAAGGCGTAGCCGCCGTCCGCTTTCCAAAACAACGCCATCCGCCCCACACCGAAAAGTTCCCGGACCAAACGCAACGATTCCTTCAACAGCCCGTCACGCCCGGGCTGCTGCGCCAGCGCGGCGCTGAGACTCTTCAAAGCCTCTCGGTACCGCACGGAGTCCGGCAACGCGGCGCCCACTGGCCGCGGAGAGCGCGGCGCGACTGGCACCGGCGGCTGGAGCTTCGCCTGCGTCTCGCGCAATTCGAGTTGTGTGCGCAGCGTAGTCTGAAGATACTCGACCGGGTCGGCTTCGTTGAAGACCAGCCAATGTTTCGGCAAAAGGTAAACCGTCCGCTGCATCGCGGTGACCCGGGCGACCACTGTCACCCGCACTGGCAACTCCAGCGCTTGCAGGGATTCCACGGCCCACCGGGCGGATTCGCCGAGCGAGACCGCATCGAGGACTACCGCGTCCGCCAGCTTGGACCACGTCGCAAACAGCGCGTCGAACTTCTCCCGCGTCGGCTCGGTCGGCGGAGTGAGCAGCACGACGCTCGCATGGCGTCCGAAGGTTTCGTCGAGTTGGTGCTGCAACGCCGCGGAATGTGTCAGTAACACAATCGTGTTCATGATGCCCCGTGTCCGTTCCGGTAGCGCCGCAACACCACCGCGGTGTTGCGCCCGCCAAAGCTGAAAGAGTTGCTCACCGCCACCTCGACCGGATGATGCCGCGCCTGGTTGGGCACGTAATCGAGATCGCATTCCGGCTCGGGGAATTCGTAGTTCAACGTCGGCGGCAGGATGTTGTCGCGGATGCTGAGGCAACAGGCAGCGACTTCGCTCGAACCGCAACCGCCTTGCATGTGGCCGACGGCGGACTTGATGGAACTGACCGGGATATTGTAGGCGCGGTCGCCGAAGACTTTCTTGATGACCAGTGTCTCCGCCCGGTCGCCGCGCGGCGTGGAGGTGCCGTGGGCGTTGATGTAATCCACTTCCGAGGTGTGCACGCCGGCCCGCGTCATTGCCAACCGGATGGCGCGCGCGCCTTGCTCGCCCTCGGGTGCCGGCTCGCACATGTGGTACGCGTCGCACGTGGAGCCCCAGCCGACGAGTTCTGCGTAAATCCGGGCGTTGCGTTTCTTGGCGTGTTCCAATTCTTCCAAGACCACCACCGCCCCGCCTTCCGCCATGATGAAGCCGTCCCGCTTCGCGTCGAATGGCCGGGAAGCTTTCTGCGGCTCGTCATTTCGCCACGTCATCGCATAGCTCGCATCGAGCGCCGCGATGATGGGCGGATGCACCGGCGCCTCAGCGCCACCGGCAAACATGATGTCCGCTTCGTTCTTCGTGATGAGATCCGCCGCGTGGGCGATGGCCGCGGTGGAACAGTCACAGCCGGTCGAAATGGTAATGCTAGGAGCGCGCAGTCCGAGATGCAGCGCGAT
>OMJI01000080.1 GCA_900299315.1 Verrucomicrobiota bacterium
GGCGGCGATCGCGCCGGCAGCGTCGTTTGCGGCGGATGTCACTTTCGGCGTCACGCCGTTGACGGTGACGTTCACGGACAACTCGACCGGCACGATCACCAATCGGTTTTGGGATTTCGGCGACGGCGTGACCACGAACATTACCGGCGCCGGCATCAGCCACGATTACGTGACGCCCGGTGTGTTCAACGTCGCACTCACCGTGACCGGCCCGCTCGGAACGTCATCGCAGACGCAGAACCAGCTCGTCACCGTCCTCGATCCGAACGCCGATGCCGACGGCGACGGCCTGACCAACGCCCAGGAACTCGCCGCCGGCACCGATCCGTTTGACCCGAACAGTGGCTTGCGCATCACCAATGTCGAGATTGCCGGCAATGACGTGCTGATCACCTTCACCTCTGTCGCCGGTAAGTTCTACGCGCTCCAGTTCCGTACCGACCTGACCACCGGTACGTGGGACGTGCTCCAGACCAATATCCCCGGCACGGGCAGCCCGGTCACTGTGACGGACACCGGTGGTGCCGGTGCGACAAACCGCTTTTATCGCGTCTGGCTTCTGCCCTGAGACGGGCTGTTGTCTTGCGGTTTCCTCTAGTTGAAAAATCGTAAAAAGCGGGTACTTTTTCTGACCTTTGCCGTTGCACGGGATTGAGGGCGAAATGGATTTAGAGATTCGGATTCCACAAATGACGGGTGTGCGGGTTCTCAGCGGTTTGCTGGGAATGTTGATTTTGGGTTTACCTTTAAGTGTCTCGGCTGTCCCACAAAGAGTCACCGGCCATGTCCCTGCTGCCGTTGGCCGCCTGCGTCTCTCCCCGAAAGGGCGGTTGCCCGGTAACCAGCGTTTGAACCTCGCCATCGGCTTGCCACTGCGCAACCAAGCGGCGCTCGGGCAACTGCTTCACGACCTCTACGATCCCAGCAACCCGAACTACCGGCAGTTCCTGACGCCGGCCGAGTTCACGGAACGGTTTGGTCCGACGGAACAGGATTACCAGGCGCTGATCGCCTTCGCAGAGGCGAATGGTTTGACTGTGACCGGCACTCATCGCAACCGCGCGTTGCTCGAGGTGACCGGCAGCGTTCAGGATATCGAGCGACTTTTCCACGTGACGCTGCGCTCCTACCAACATCCCCGCGAGGCGCGGACGTTCTTCGCGCCGGATGTGGAACCGACGGTGGACGCGCCGGTGACGCTCCTGCACGTCGGCGGCTTGGAAAATTTTGAACTGCCGCGGCCCAATCACCGGATCGAACCGGTTCGCGCGCCGGCGACGGTCATCCCAAATGCCGGCTCTGGTCCGGGTGGTACGTATCGGGGCAATGACTTCCGGTCGGCGTATGTCCCGGGCACGACGTTGACCGGTCAGGGACAGAATGTGGCGTTGGTGGAGTTCGATGGGTATTACGCCAACGACATCACCTCGTACATTTCGCAGTCCGGCATCAGTTCCAGCACGGTCCTGACGAATGTCGCGGTCAATGGCGGCGTCAGCGTGGTCGGGAGCAACAACACCGAGGTGGCGCTGGATATCGAGTTGGCGGTGGCAATGGCGCCGGGGTTGTCGAAGATATACGTCTATGAAGCGCCGAATGGCACGGCGTGGTCCACGATCCTCTCCCGGATCGCAAACGATAATCAGGCGCAGCAGATCAGTTGCTCGTGGGCCGGTGGCAGTCCCAGCCCGAGCGCGGAACAGGCGCTCATCCAAATGGCGACGCAGGGCCAGACGTACTTCAACTCGTCCGGCGATCAGGACTCGTATGTCGGCGCCACCAACTTCCCGGGTTTCCCCACGGACAGCACCAACTTCACGGTCGTCGGCGGGACGGTTTTGACGACCAGCGGCAGCACGTACCAATCAGAGACTGTCTGGAATGATCGCACCGTCAACCCGAACGGCGGCAACTGGGGTAGCAGCGGCGGCATCAGCCCGAACTACGCGATTCCGACTTACCAGCAAGGCGTGAGCATGTCCGGCAACCAAGGTTCCACCACGGCGCGCAACTTGCCGGACGTTGCGCTCACCGCGAAGAATATCTGGGTCGTCTTCAACAACGGCTCGTCCGGTGCCGTCGGCGGCACCAGTTGCGCCGCGCCGTTGTGGGCAGGGTTTATGGCGCTGGTGAATCAGCAGGCGGCAGCCAGCGGCGATCCGGCCATCGGTTTCTTCAACCCGACGCTCTACAACCTCGGCAGGAGCGCGTCCTACACCACCTACTTCCACGACATCACCAGCGGCGACAACACGTGGTCGACATTCCCCAGCCAGTTCTTTGCGACCACCGGCTACGATCTCTGCACCGGCTGGGGCACGCCCAACGGCACAAACCTCATCAACGTCCTCGCGCCGATTCGTCCGAATTGTATCGTTACTTCAGGCGTCCTGCTCACCGAGAGTTGCTCCCCGGCAAACGGCGTGCTGGACCCGGGCGAGACGGTGACGATGAATTTCACCATCCAGAACACCGGCGGGGCCGGCGTCGCCAACCTTGTCGCCACGTTGCTCGCCACGAACGGCGTCACCGCCCCCGGCGGCTCGCAAACCTACGGCGTGCTGGCGGCGAATGGCGGACTCGCCACGAAGTCATTTAGTTTCACTGCGAACGGCGCCTGCGGCGGCACCGTCACCGCGACTTTCCAACTACAGGACGGCGCCAACAACCTCGGGCTCGCGACGTACACGATTCCGTTGGGGGCGATCCAGCAGGACTTGGCGCAGAACTTTGATGGTGTGACAGCGCCGAACTTGCCGGGAGGGTGGACGACGACGGCCGGCGGCGGCGAGTCGTTGTGGACGACTTCCACTGCGGCGTCCGACACCGCGCCCAATGCGGCATTCTCGCCCGACGCCAGCAATGCGGGCTCCAACGCGCTCATCAGCACGGTGATTCCCATTTCGTCGGCAAACGCGGTGCTCACGTTCCGGCAGAACTACAACCTGCGGCTCAGCGCGAGCTTCGGCGCGTACAGTGCCGGTGTGCTGGAAGTCAGCGTCGGCGGTGGCGCGTTTCAGGATATCTTGGCGGCTGGCGGCAGCTTCACTGCTGGCGGTTACAACTCCACGGTAAGCACCCGACGCGGCAATCCACTCACCGGCGGTCGCGCGTGCTGGAGCGGCAACTCCGGTGGCTTTATCACCACCACCGTCGCGCTACCGGCCAGCATGGCGGGGCAGAATATCCAACTGCGTTGGGTCTGCGCCACGAGTACCTCCTCGGCGAATGTGGGCTGGTATGTGGATTCGATCCAAGTCACGGAGGGGAACTGCTGCACGGGCGCTCTGCCGCCGCCGGTAGCTTCGTTCACCGCCAATCCGGTCAGCGGCGTCGCGCCGTTGCCGGTGACATTCACGGACAACTCCACCGGCTCGATCACCAACCGGTTTTGGAATTTTGGCGATGGTGCAACCAGCAACACGACGAGCACCACCGTCAGTCATACCTACGCAGCCTTCGGTAATTTCACCGCCAGCCTCACCGTCAGCGGCTCCGGCGGTTCGAGTGGCGCCAGCACCAACATCGCGGTGGCGAAGCCAGCGCAACTGAGTGTCAGTCCTGCCGGCTATGATTTCGGCACCGTTGCTACCGGGGCCAGTCCGCAGACCACGTTCGTCGTCAGCAATCTCGGCAGCGCAACTCTGACCGGCACGGCGGCTACGACATCGCCGTTCAGCATCGGCAGCGGCGCGTCGTTCACGGTCCCCGGCGGCGGGACTTCAAACATCGTGGTGAGCTTCAGCCCAGGCGCGGCCGGCAGCTTCACTAACAACGTCATCTTCGCGAGCAACGGCGGTGCGAGCTCGAATCAGGTCACCGGCGTCGGTGCGGTGGCGCCGAGCGCGTCGTTTACCGCCAATTCCACGCTCGGCGTGACGCCGTTTAACGTGGCGTTCACGGACGTGTCGAATGGCACGATTACCAACCGGTATTGGGACTTCGGCGATGGCACCACGACGAACGTCACTGTCGCCGGTGTCAGTCACACGTACGTCACGACCGGCGTTTTCCCGGTGGCTCTCACGGTCAGTGGCCCGGTGGGACAGAACACGCAGACGCAGAACCAGCTCATCACGGTCCTCGATCCGAATGCTGACGCGGATGGCGACGGATTCACCAATGCGCAGGAACTGCAGGCCGGGACGAATACGTTCGACCCCAACAGCTATTCGCATATCACCAACGTGCAAATCGTCGGCGGCGACGTGCAGATCACGTTCCCCTCCGTGTCCGGGAAGCTGTACGACCTGGAGGCGAACAGCGATTTGACGACGACGAACTGGAATGTGTTGCAGACGAACATCCCCGGCACCGGCAGCCCGGTCACGGTGACGGATACCGGTGGCGCCAACGCGACGAACCGGTGCTATCGCGTCGGCGTGTTGCCGTGATGCGGGGTGTTGTGCTAGCGTCCGCGCGTGATCATCCAGTTTCTTTGCCCGCATTGCCGGACGGAGCTTGAGTTCGACGACTTGTCGCAAGACGAGTCGCCGTGTCCCAAGTGCGGGCAGACGATCCGGCTGCGGGTCACGGACGGGATGCGGCAGCGGAACATGGTGGATCACTGCGCGGTCTGCGATTGCCAGACGGTGTACGTGCAAAAAGATTTCAACCGGACGCTCGGCGTGAGCATCTTCGTCGCGGGCGCGATTCTGTTCCTGATTTGCGCGTGGTTTAACCGGCTCGTCGAAGGCACGTTGGTCTGGGCGGCATTCGTGGTGGCGGATGGGTTGCTCTACAAGTTCCTGCCGGACGTGACGATTTGTTACAAGTGCTACGCGCAGTACCGGGGTGTCACGGCGAATCCAAACAACCGGCCATTCGAGCTGGGCTTGGCGGAGAAGTTCGACCCGCTCGACAAGAAAGCCGGTGCCGAGAATCCCGCCGCGGAGTGGAAGGGCCGGTGAAGAAGCCAAGCCGGTACCTCTGGGTGAGCGCGCTCGTCGGGGTGGCCGGATTGGTGTGGTGGAATGGCGGGATCGTTCCACTCCTGCCGGAGGATCTGCAATACGCGCACGTCTTGGTGCTCGAACGGCAATGGCGTGACACACGGGAGAATCCGTCGGCGTTGGAGAGACTCCTGCTCCCGGCGCGGCGGCATCGGACGGAGAGCGCGTACGAGGCATTCCTGCACCGGCATCCGCGAAACGTACCGGCACTGGTGGGCTATGGCAACTTGCTCGCGGACGAAGATCGTCACGACGAAGCCGCCCGGCAATGGGAAGCGGCGCTTGCCGTCGAGCCGGCCTCGGCGGTCGCGCACAATAATCTCGGCCAATACTGTCTGCACCGCGGCAATATCGCGGGCGCGTTGCAACACATGGACCAAGCCATCGCTGGGGACCCGGGCGGCGCGGTCTATCATTACAACTGGGCGATGGCCTGTTCATCCTACCGGCAAGATGCCCGGGAGAAGTACGGCTGGAACACCGACAAGATCATGGCCCGCAGCCTCGCCGCGTTCCGCAAGGCGCGTGATCTGGCGCCAGAGGATTTCACCTACAGCAGCGCGTACGCGGAGATGTTTTACTTCATCGCCAAACCCGATTGGGCGGCGGCCCACGAGGCGTGGCGATTTTGTCTGAACTACCCCCTCAGCGATGACGACCG
Source organism: Verrucomicrobiota bacterium (assembly GCA_900299315.1). Taxonomy (GTDB): domain Bacteria; phylum Verrucomicrobiota; class Verrucomicrobiia; order Palsa-1439; family Palsa-1439; genus OMJI01. The sequence goes on from OMJI01000080.1 coordinate 5,614, forward strand.
GGAACGGACGTATGGTCGGCTTGCCCGCATCTGCATGCATCTGCGCCGATTCGACGAGGCGCGTGAGTGGCTTGCCAAGATGCAATCCGAGACGGCTCGGCCATTTCGGAATGGCTTGGAGCACAAGTTGGCCGCACTGCTCGACGGCACCGCGGATGACACCCAGAGCCAGCAGATGATGCGCGCGGTAAGCGACGCGCCGTGACGTTTCTACCGGTCTTCGCCAAAGAAACGCGCGAAGATGGGTCGGTGGTCACTGGCAGTTTCCCACATCGGGAAGTCGCCGATGCGCGCGCTGTCGGGCACGAATTCCTTCGCCATGCCGGGGCTGGTGATGAGGTAATCGATCCGACTCCATTCCCGTTTGGCGCGCCAGAAGTGGGTGGTGAAGTAGCCTTTGTTGTCCGCCGGGTTCAACATCGTCAGCGCGAACGGCGCTTCACCGAGGATGGCCTTGATGGGTTCGGATTCCGGTGTGTCGTTGAAATCGCCCATCACGATCAGGTTCCGGTCGTGGTCGGCTTTGAGGATCTTCCCGATGTGCGACCGCAACAGCCGCGCTTCACCAAGCCGAGCGGCGGCCTGGTCGAATTCCTCCACCTGCCGGCGTGACTTGAGATGGACGACAATCGCGCGGAACGAATACCGGTCATTCACCTTGATGCCGACATCGAGGATGCCGCGCTGGATGCGCATGACGTTCGTGCCGAGCGTGTATGTGTAATCGGTGCGCGAGAGCCGGTCGGTGATCGGGAAGCGCGAGAGCAGGGCGACGTGCCGGTTCTCGTCCGCGCCTTGGATCCATTCCCGGTAGGGATAATCCAAACCCCGTGCCGCAAGGCCGGTCGCGATCTCCGCGAGTTCATTGGTGGTGCCGACTTCCTCCAGCCCGAGCACGTCGGCCCGAACCTTCGCGAGCATCTCGAACACGGCCTGCTTCGCGGCTGCCGGCTTGGGCTGATCCGGCTTCTTGTTGCGCTCCATCAACACCCAGTTCTCGACGTTGTACGCCGCGACGCAGAAGGTGTTGGTGACCGGTGCGACGCTGTCGGCAAAGACCGCCGTCGCCAGCAACCAGAGGCAGAGCGCAGTTCGCTTCACGCGCTAGTCTTTCGCGACGCCAATGACGCCGCAGGCGACCCGGCCGCCCGCGTTGCCGGTCGGCTGTGTCTTCAGATCGTCGGCGTTGGCGTGGACGATGACGCCGCGGCCGATAATGGATTCGGCGCCGTCGAGCTTGAGGCTGGGATCGAGGCGTTCGTAATGCGCCTTGCCGGACGCTTCAGCGGTGATGTTGCCGAGGTCACCGGCGTGGCGGATTTCAGCGGTCGGGCCGGCGTGGGGCGCACCGTGTGGATTGAAATGACCACCGGCGGAGGTCGCATCCGGCGCGCTGCAATCGCCGAATTGATGGATGTGAAATCCGTGATCGCCGGGGGTGAGGCCTTCGAGATCGGCGACGACTTTCACGCCGCCCTCGACCTTGGTGAAGGTGACGGTGCCTTTGACGGCGCTGCCGCTGGCCGGGCTGAGGACGGCGACGGCTTTGTTCGGGCCTTGGTGGTGGGTGTGGTCATCGCTCCAAGCGCGGGCGGCGACGAAAAATGAAAGGCAAGCGAGTAGGCGAACGAGTTTCATGGTGATTTCCTCCAGTGGTTTGGGCGAAAACTAGCAGGCGACCAAGGGAGCTGCAAGCCCGTCCAAAGGCTTGACCCACGCGCCTTCCTCGCATTAAATACGCGCCCACTTAACTTTAGGAGAACCAAACCATGGCAGCAGGACCAAAGGCCGGTACGACGAACGCTCGTCCGAAGGCCAAAGACGATAAGAAAGACGGTAAGGAAGCAAAGAAGGTCGTATATCCCAGCGACTTCGGCTCGCACGCCAGCATGGCGAACGAGGAGTTGAACGGCAAGATCGCCGCCGCCAAGCAGGATGCCGGTGACAGCTGGGTCATCCTTACCGACGAACGCGGCAGCTACGCCACCCGCAAGTCGCGGCTCGATACCGGCATGGCCGATCCGTCCCGGTTCGCCGACCTGCCGGCTCGTGAGCAGTTGGTGAAAGAACTCACCGCGGCCTAACCCGAGCCGAATAGTTTTCCCAGGAGCGTCAGAGCGCGTAGCGTTCTGGCGCTTCTGTTTTTCTGGAGGGCCATCCCGCACTTGCGGGATCGTGGCCGACTCCCCCACGGACGCGACGGAGCGCGTCCCTCCAAACACCCCAAGTAGGAAGATGGACAAACCGCCGCAAATACGATTTCCTATGCCCACCATGTCCAGCGAAACACCCGCAGCCACGCCCAGCGACTTCATCCGCGACATCGTCAAAGCCGACATCGAATCCGGTAAGTACAAGACTCCGGTGACTCGTTTCCCGCCCGAGCCCAACGGCTATCTCCACATCGGCCACGCCAAAAGCATCTGCCTCAACTTCGGCATCGCTCGCGAGTTCGGTGGCCGGTGCAACCTCCGCTTCGACGACACCAACCCGACGAAGGAGGAAATCGAATACGTCGAGTCCATCATCGCAGACGTGAAGTGGCTCATCGAAGATTGGGCCGACGACCGGCTCGGATACAAGCCTGCGGGGGCGACCCCGGTAATGAAGGATGGCGATTTTTACTTGCCGGCCGTTGTCGGTCCTCAGTCCTCAGTCCTCAGTCCTCAGTCCGAACCATTCTACGCCTCCGACTACTTCGACGCCCTCTACGAATACGCCGCACAACTCATCAAGAAGGGCAAAGCCTACGTCTGCGATCACACGCCCGAGGAAGTCGACCGGATGCGTGGAGCGCCGGATAAGGTGGGTGAACCGAGCAAATGGCGCGACCGTCCGATCGCCGAGAGCCTCGACCTGTTCGCCCGTATGAAAGCGGGAGAGTTCCCGGATGGGACGCGGACGCTCCGCGCGAAAATTGACATGACGTCGCCCAACATCTGGTTGCGCGACCCGCTCATCTACCGGATCCGCCA
>OMJI01000081.1 GCA_900299315.1 Verrucomicrobiota bacterium
CCACGATTGACCGGGTGCAGCATCTCATCCGCAAACGCAACTTCCCGCGGGACGAAGAGGGCCGGATCTTGGAGGACGCGTTGTGTCTCGTCTTTCTGGAAATGCAGTTCGCGGCGACCGTGGAGAAAACCGGTGCGGACAAGATGATTGGCATTTTGCAGAAAACGTGGCGCAAGATGACGCCGCAAGCACAGGAGATTGCGCGGACCATGCCGATGAGCGAAAGCTGCCGGGCTTTGGTGGCGCAGGCACTAACGTAGTTGTAGCCGCGCTCGGTGAGCGCGGGGGTAAAAGGGGCCGCGCTTAACAAGCGCGGCTACAGGAACGAAATGGACGAGCTCGACAAGAAGCTGTTGCAGTTGATTCAAACCGAGGTGCCGGTAGCGGCACGGCCATGGGCCGACGTAGCCGGCCAGCTCGGCATCGGCGAGGCCGAGGTGATGCAGCGGATCACGGCGTTGAAAGCCGGTCGCGCCATCCGCCAGATCAGCGCAATCTTCGACACGAAATCGCTCGGCTACGAATCGTCCCTCGTCGCCTGCCAGTGCGACCCCGCCCGGGAGGACGAAGTGGCCGCCGTCATCAGCGCGCATCCGGGCGTCTCGCACAACTACAAGCGCGACCACGAATTCAACCTCTGGTACACCGTCGCGGTGGCGCCGAATTCCCGGCTCGGGTTGCAGCGCACCATCGAGACGTTGCACAAGGAGACCGGCGCGATCAGCACCCGGCCATTGCCGACGTTGCACCTGTTCAAAATCGGTGTGGAGCTCGACGTCGAGGGCACCGGCAAGGCCGGCGACAAGAAGGCCGGCGGCTACTCGCACAAGCACCGCAAGACCGACGCCGCGCCGGTGAATATTCCGTTCGTTCGCGAGATGCAGCGGGATTTGCCGGTGGAGTCCGAACCGTTCGTTGCGATTGCCGGTAAGCTTGGTATTTCGCTGGAGGAATTACAGCGAATCGCGTCCGAGATGAAGGCCGCAGGGCAGATGCGCCGGTTCAGCGCGGTGTTGCGCCACCGGGAAATCGGGTTCAGCGCGAACGGCATGGGCGTTTGGGCCGTGCCGGGGGACGACGCGGAAATTCTGCGCGTCGGCGAAAAGATGGCGGCCTACCGGGCGGTGACGCATTGCTACCGGCGTCCGAGCTACCCGGACTGGCCATTCAACATTTTCACGATGATCCACGCGCGGACGAAAGAGGAGTGCAACGCGGTTGTGGCCGAGATCGCCAAGGAGACCGGCATCACGCGCCATGGCGTGCTCTACTCGACCAAGGAATACAAGAAAGTCCGCGTCCAATATTTCACCGACGCCGAGGCCGAATGGGAAGCCCGCCATATCTAAACCGCCGTCCGAAGACCACCCGCACACCGCCCGGCAGTGAAAGCTGGCCGACGCCGTGGGTGCAGATGCGGACGTACAGTTTCAGCCCGACGATCTTTCCCGGCATGATTGGGGCCGCGTCACCGGACGCAAAGGCCGGTGATCTCGTCGCGGTTTTCAACAAGGACGGTCAACGCTTTGGTACCGGCCTCTACAATCCCCGGGCGAAGATTGCGTTGCGCGTCATCCATCACGGCAGCGAGCCGGTGGGGGAGGATGCTTTTCTCAAGCTGCTGGAGCGCGCCATCGATTGGCGGGTGAAGACGTGGAAGCTTGATGAGCAGACCGATGCCTACCGGGTGGTGAACTCGGACGGCGACGGGTTGAGCGGGTTGATGGTGGACCGGTACGGCGACACGCTCAGCATCGAAGTTCACAGTCTCGGCGTGTACCAGCGGCTGCCGCAGTGGTTGCCGGTGCTGCACGAGAAGCTCGGCACGAAGCGTGAAGTCATTCAGGTCGAGGAACGCTCGGCGCGCAACGAGGGGATTCATCACCAGCCGTTGACCGGGCACAGCGTGAAGATTCGCGAGCACGGCGTCCGGTACGAGGTCAATTTCACCAGCGGTCACAAGACCGGCTTCTTCTGCGACCAGCGCGACAACCGGCGGAAGTTCGCGCAGCTCGTGGCCGGGCGGCGAACGCTGGACTTGTGTTGCTACACCGGGGGGTTCGCGGTGGCGGCAGCCGTGCTCGGAGGTTCCGCCGACGTGACCGGCGTTGACCTCGACGAGGACGCCATCGCCCAAGCCCGCCGCAACGGCAACCTGAACCAGCAAAACCGCATCAGTTGGATTCACGCCGACGCGTATGCCTACGCCCGCCAGATGTACCAGAACGGCCAGCGGTGGGGCGCGGTCGTGCTGGATCCGCCGAAGTTGCTCCTGAGCCGGGAAGAGGAACGCGACGGCATTCGCGCCTACGAAGACCTGAATTCGCTGGCGATTCAACTTGTGGAGCCGGGCGGGTTGTTCGTGACCTGTTCCTGTTCCGGGCTGCTCTCGCTGGAACAATTCGAGTATCACGTCATCCGCGCGACCCACCGGCTGGATCGCCGGTTGCAGATTTTCGACCGCACCACCGCCGGCCCCGACCACCCGGTGATGTCGAACTGTCTCGAAAGCCGGTACCTGAAAGTCATTTGGGCACGGGTGTTATAGGGGAAAATCAGAAATTTCAGGTAGGCGTTTGGTAGTCGCGCAATTCATTGCGCGGAAGGTCGGGATGCGGCGATAAATCGCCGCACTACAAACGGCCACACCCAGTGTTGTGAGGTGTCTTGCACTTCTGCCACTTGTGTAATACGATGCCCTTGTGAAAACGCTGACGGTCAGGTTGCCAGAGAAACTCGTCGCCGAAATCGAGGCTGAGTCGCGCCGTCGCAATGTGCCGAAGTCGAACGTGGTGCGCGAACGGCTGGAGACACCCTATGCTGTGGGCCGGCAGGCGAAGGACGTTTCCACAATGGATTTGATTGCGGATTTGGTTGGGTCAGTGAAGGGCTTGCCGGCAAATCTCAGTTCTCGCAAGAAATACTACTTAAAGAAATGGGGCTATGGCAAAGACGGTCCTGACCGACGCCGGCTTTCTCGTCGGGTTGCTTAACAAATCCGATACGAAACACGCTTGGGCGTTGGCGCACGTGCCACAGCTTCGTCACCCGTGGCTGACGTGCGAGGCGGTTTTGTCGGAGGCGCTCTTCTTGTTGGCCAAGACGCATGACGATGCTTCATTGTGGGAGTTGTTGCGACGCGGAGTGCTTCAAGTCCGGTTCGACCTGGATGACGAACTAGAGGCGGTTCTGAACCTGATGGATAAGTACGCAGATGTTCCGATGAGTCTCGCGGATGCGTGCTTGGTCCGCATGAGTGAAACTTTGGCGGAACCGGTCATCGTAACCACCGATGCCGATTTTCGCATTTACCGCCGGCATAGCCGGCAGGTGATTCCCTGTTTAATGCCATGATTCCGATTGCGACTTCTGACCCGGTGAACGCCAGCATCCTCGCGGTGAGCGAGGATCGGCTCCAAGGTTTTCAACGCGACCCGTTTGGCGAAATTGCCCGGCAGTCGGGTGTGCCGCTCGACACAGTGATCGAGCGCATCCGCGCGATGGTGGAGG
>OMJI01000082.1 GCA_900299315.1 Verrucomicrobiota bacterium
GGAACGTCTGCACCCTATCTACCCCTGCAAGGACAACCTCAAAAAGTGAGTTCTGACCAAGCCGGCGTGCAAAATAAGTTGTCCCGGGAAGCCGTGACAACTTCGGGACAGCTTCAGACAGACGCGAACCCTGAGACACCCCCTGCGGGCGAGAATCCCGACAGCCTCGTGCCGCTGCAGGCTGAACCCGAACCGGTCGTCTCAACGATACCTCCACCCGAGCCCCCTGCCGGTCCCCTTTGGCAAGAGTATGCCGGGATGTTCCCAGAGACCGAGGTCTGGGCTTATGACCTTGAGACCTACCCCGATTACTTCTTGGCGGTTTTCACCGATGGCAAACAGTGGCGGGTGTACTCGGACCGTGAAGGTGCCGGCAACCTTGATGCCCTGCGCCAATTCCTCCGGTCGGGTGGGAAAGTCTTGGTGGGATTCAACAACAACTCGTTTGACGACCCGATCCTTCGGCAGATCCTGCGGAGCCAGAATGTGACATCCAAGGGTTTGGCTTTGCTGGCCAACAAACTGATCAACCGCGACAGGCTGGATGAGGAGGCTGAAACCTACCTGCGTCCTTTGCGCGACGGGCGCGACACGCCTTGGGGGCGGTCGGTGGATCTCGCGCAAATCCTCGCCAAGGGCGACCAAGGGAGGTTCGCCTCCCTGAAAACCTATGCGATGCGGTTGCGGATGGACGTTGTGGAGGATCTGCCGTATGAGCCGGGCCAGCCGCTCGGGTCCCCCGAAAAACAAGAGCACGTGCTGACCTATTGCCAGCGCGACTTGCTTGTGACGGCTGCCCTGATGGGGCGGTGCGCCAAACTGCTGGAGTCGCGCCTGCGCCTGGAGCGCGAGTTCCCCGGCATCCGCGCGCTCTGCAATAGCGAGGCGAAGTTGGCGGAGGAAGTCATCGGCACCCTGTACAGCAAGGCGACCGGCGCCAAGCGCGCGGACCTCTGGCGCCGCAAGGACAACCGGCAGCCGCATCCCACGCTCGGTGGCGATGCCGTGCTCATGCCGGTCGAGTATGCGACGGCGGAACTGCAGGCATTCCAGCGGCGGATGCTGGCCCTATCGTTCGATGTTGAGAATGGGCACATGCTGGAGGGCGGCGAACGGCTCCGCACCGTCGAAGTTGCTCTGGGCGGCAAGAAGTTCACCATCGGCATGGGCGGAATCCACTCTGTGGATGGTCGCGAGGTACTGCGCGCGGACGAATCGTCGCTCCTGGTCGACTACGACGTCGCCTCCTACTACCCGTCAATCATTGTGCGGCACCGCCTGTATCCCGCGCACTTGGGTGAAGAGTGGACTGGGGCGCTCGCGACGGTGACCGAATTGCGATTGGCGGCGAAAGCGAAGGGTGACAAGGTCGCCGCCGGGTCGTGGAAGATTGTCGTGAACGCGACGTTTGGCAAAGCCGGGGAGAAGACGAGTTGGATGTATGACCCTTTGGTCAAATTCCGCGTCACCCTGCGCGGCCAACAGATGATCCTGCGGCTGGCGGAGCGCTTCCATCTCGCCGGCATTGAAATCGTCAGTGCCAACACCGATGGACTCACGGTCAAATGCCCCCGGTCGCTCCAGTCCCGGATGGAGGAGGAGGCGCGGGCGTGGCAGGCGGAGTTTGGGTTCGAACTCGAGCGGTCCGACTTTTCCCTGATTGCCCGGCGCGACGTGAACAACTACCTCGCCATCGGGACCGACGGCAAGTGCAAGAGCAAGGGCGAATACCGCCTGCCCGACGGTGACCTGTCAGCGAAGCACGACCACGCCATCGTGCCGATGGCGGTGCTCGCCTACTACCGGGACGGCGTGCCTCTGGAGCAGACGATCCGTGAGGCAACGGATCTCGGCGACTTTCTGCTCACCTACACGTTGAGACGTGAGTTGGTCCAGTGGCGCGGGCAAAAGATGCAGAAGAACTGCCGGTGGTACGTCAGCACCGCAGGCTCACCGTTCGGCGGGGCGACCGCAAAGGGGTTCTCGACCATCGCCGACGCCTCGCGGGCGATGATCGTGAATCGGATCACGGACTGGTCGATCCCGCCCGACTTGGACCGCGACTGGTATGTCGCCAAGGCGCGGGAATTGGTTGAGGGGCGTCCACCAAAGACCGCGCCGAAGAAGAGGAACGAAGGTCAGTCCGATGGCAGTCTTTTCGACAAGTATGATCTTGAGGGGAATACTTGGTGAGTTGCCGGGAGGTTCTTGGCAGGTTGCTAGAATACTCGGGTTCACCCTGCTCGCGAGAGTGGAGCGCGGATTGAAACATAAAGGCGCAACCGTTCATTAAGACGTCAAAAAGGTCCCCTGCGTAAGAGGCGCAGGGGACTTTTTCTCTCAACGCACACGCATCCTTACCCCTGATGCCGTCGAGATGACTCACATAAAAATCGAGAAATGATAGTCACCAGGGTTTCTTGGTACGAGATTTGGGACCCACCGCAAAATCCGCCGCTTCGTCACCGGCCACCAGATGCGCGATTTTCCTCCAAAACAGGTATCATTTCTTGCCGATTTCCCGCAGTCAAAGAGGGTCCAACCGATTGGCGTGGAGGATTGTGGACCCTGCCAGCAAAAATGGCGGAAAATGGTGCGTTACTGTTGTCGCTGGGTGCAAATCATGGGGCCGCCTGAATCACCGCGCGCACGTCACTGGCGACGAGTTTCACGGTGCCTTTCGTTTCGTTATAGACGATGTCCTCAACCAGCCGGCTGGCGAGCGCCTTGAGGCCCCGCGCGTACATCTGCGTTTCGTGGGCGTGGGAGGCCATCAGTCTGATCGCCTCGCCGGTGACCTCGATTTGGACCCCCATCGCCGCGAGCAGCCGGTTGTTGGACGGAATGACCGACCGAGTGAGAATCTCTTCGAGGTTTTTGCGGCTCGGCTCCGGCACCACGATGACCCCCGTTGTCCGATTGATCAGTTGATCCAGCATGCCGTAGTCGATCAGCGCGTCGCGGACGTAGCGCGCCTGCTTTGACTCACTCACGTCGGAGCCGAACCCAATGGCGCAGCCGGCGCGGCTCGCGAGCAGCTTGTCGAGGCCAACGAAGGCACCGCAGAGCACGAACATCGTGCCGACCGTGTTGAATCGCACGGCGTAATCGTCCGTGCTTCTGCGCCCACCGCAGACGCATTGCGCTCCCTCCACGAGCCGGAGGAGTCCAGCTTGTACGCTGGCACCATTCACATCCTTTGACCCGTGCTCCCAGCCGCTGGAGCGGACCTTGTCGATCTCGTCGACCGTGCCGATCCCGAAACGAGCGACATTGACGTCGCCGCCGGCGCTGGTGACCAGACCCTTGAGAACCTCGTCGACATCGAGGCCGACATAGCCGCTCGCGGTCATGTCCGTCGCGCACACGACACAACTCGGCAGCCGGCTTGCCTTGCCGGCGCAGGTGGCCAGGAACGTTTTGCCCGCGCCGCTGGGGCCGAGACAGACCAGCGTTTCGTTTCCGGCGCCGCTGCCGGGGTCGTTGCCTGCCTTGATCATCGCCGCCCGCTGCATGTGCATTACGACCCGGCACGCCATCAGCCGCACCTGCGCCTCCAATCCCACGACCTCGGTGGCAATCCGCGCCGCCAACTCCCGTGCTGTGGGGATCTGCCCCGGCTTTGCCTTCTTCGCCTTCGACTTCTCCTCTGCCCGCGCCCACGCGCGGTCGAGGGCCTGCTGGGTCGGGATGACCGGGGCGTCGGGTTTGCCGCCGCCGAAGAATGGCAACAGGTTCTCCGAGAGCCGGACATTGCCGCAATTGTCGGCGATGTGGAGTTGGCGGTGAAACAGCAGGTTGCCGATTGCCTGGCGCGCTTCGAGGATGCTTTGGACATTGTCGCCGGCGATGGTGCAGGCGACGTCACTGACGCCCATCACCAGCCGGTTCGAGCACAACTGCTGGTAGGCGATTAGCGCGAGGATGCGCAAAGGTAGCGACTCGATGTTGCGACCGTTGTTGTCGTACTGCAGTGCGTCGCGGATCACCCGCGAGTTCTCACTGTAGAGTGCATCGAGCGCCAGCTGTTCGGCGGCGGCGAGTTTGGCTTGGTCAGATAGTTTGTCGATTAGTTTACCCAGTTCGAGCACCGGTATGGCGGCAGGTGATGCGCTCATGCTCGCAAAAATCCGCGGCCCAAGTAGCA
>OMJI01000083.1 GCA_900299315.1 Verrucomicrobiota bacterium
CCCGCTCCACGCCCACGCTGCCACCGCAAGACCGACGGCGACTGGCGTGTACCACGCGCCGAGTTGATCGGCGAGCCGCCGGATGCGGGGCCGGTGCTGTTCCGCCGATTGCATCACCTGCATGATCTTGGCGTACCGGGAATCGACCGGCAGTTTCTCCGCCCGGATCGTGAGCACCGACTCGCCGTTGATGGCGCCGGAGAACACCGGCGCCCCGGTCGTCTTCGACATCATGTACGGCTCGCCGGTGAGGTACGACTCGTCCATCACGCCGTGCCCCTCCACGACCACGCCGTCCACCGGGCAGATCTCGTGCGGATAGACCACCACCGTGTCGCCAACCGCGATTGCCGAAAGTGGCACATCCTCCGTCACCGAATCCCGCCGCCGGTGCGCCACGGCCGGCATGCGTTTCGCCAACGCACGCAAGACCGACGACGCACTCCGCACCGCGTACCCTTCCAGCGCTTCGCCACCGGACAACATCAACACCACCAACACGCCGGCCAGGTACTCGCCCAGAATCACCGACGTCACGATCGAGATCCCGGCCAGCAAATCTGAGCCGAACTCCCGACGCAAGAGTTTCACCAACAATTCCCAAACCAACGGCCCGCCGCCCAACGCCAGCGCGACGTACAGCGGCAGGTTGGCCGGTAGCTTCAACGCAAAGCGCAGCACCAAATGAGTGACGATGGCCAGAATGGCCAAGACAGCAATCCAAGTCTCGAGTCGGCGGAATGTCCCCTCCGCTGCTTTCATGCGCGGTATCTCCAATCAACGGGGTGATTCATTCCTACGCCCCCGCCGCCGGTAAAGCAACGGCGAACTGCGCTACGCATGGCCTTTGTGGGAGCGCCCTTCCGGGCGCGATTGTCTCACCGTCCCGGTCGCGCCCGGAAGGGCGCTCCCACAAATTCATGAGCGTCTGTAGCCGCGCTTGCCAAGCGCGGCCACAGTGGGTGAAAAAAAAGGGGCGGACCGTTACCGGTCCGCCCCTGAAAAACTACCGGGGTCCGTTACTTCTTCGCGTCGGCGAGGGCGGCTTGCGCGGCGGCCAGGCGGGCCACCGGGACGCGGTACGGACTGCAGCTCACGTAGGTGAGCCCGATCTTGTGGCAGAACTTGACCGAGTTCGGGTCGCCACCGTGTTCGCCGCAGATGCCGAGCTTGATATCCGGCTTGGTCGACCGGCCCTTCTCGACCGCGATCTTCATGAGCTGGCCGACGCCCGTCTGGTCGATGGACGCAAACGGGTTGGTCTTGCAAATTTCCAATTCCGCATACGCCGGGAGGAAACTGCCGGAATCGTCGCGGCTCATGCCGAGGCAGGTCTGGGTCAGGTCGTTCGTGCCGAAGCTGAAGAACTGCGCCGTCTGCGCGATCTCGTCCGCGGTGAGTGCGCCGCGCGGGACTTCGATCATGGTGCCGACGAGGTAATCGATCTTCACCTTCTTCTCCGCCATGACTTCCTTGGCGACGCGATGGACGACTTCGACCTGGAGGTCGAGTTCCTTCTTGAACCCGACGAGCGGGATCATGACTTCCGGCTTCACTTTGACGCCGGACTTCTGGACTTCTGCCGCCGCTTCAAACACAGCGCGCGCCTGCATCTCGGAGATTTCCGGATACACGATGCCGAGCCGGCAACCACGGAAGCCGAGCATCGGGTTGAACTCGTGGAGTTCCTTCACGCGCTGCTTGATGAGGTCGACCGGCACGCCCATCTTGTCCGCCAAATCCTTTTGCGCGGCTTCCTCGTGCGGGAGGAACTCATGCAAAGGCGGATCGAGGAAGCGGATCGTGGCCGGGTAGCCCTTCAAGGCGCGGAAGATACCGGCAAAGTCACCCTTCTGGTATGGCAGCAACTTCGCCAGCGCCTTCTTCCGGTCGTCGACGTTGCCGGCGAGGATCATCTCGCGCATCGCGTCAATCCGGTTGCCCTCGAAGAACATGTGCTCCGTGCGGGTGAGGCCGATGCCGGTCGCGCCGAACGCGATGGCGTTCTCGGTCTGCTCGGGCGTGTCGGCGTTCGTGCGGACCTGCAGCTTCGTGACCTTCGTGCACCAATCCATGAGCTGCTTGTACATCTTGAACGTCTCGCTCTTCTTCGGGTCGAGCGACTTCTCGACGAGTACCTGCACGATCTCCGAGGCAGCGGTCGGCAACTGGCCGGCGTACACGGTGCCGAGCGTGCCGTTGATGGAGAGGTAATCGCCTTCTTTCCACGTCTGGCCGTCCACCGTCAACGTCTTGGCCGCGTAATCAATCTGCAGCGCACCGGCGCCGCAAACGCAAACCTTGCCCATCTGCCGCGCGACGAGCGCCGCGTGGGAGCTGACGCCGCCCTTCGCGGTCAGGATGCCTTCGGAGGCAATCATGCCGCGCAAGTCTTCGGGCGTTGTCTCGTTGCGGACGAGCAACACCTTCTCGCCCTTGGCCGCAGCCGCATCGGCGCGGTCGGCATTGAGGTACATCTTGCCGGATGCCGCACCGGGGCCGGCGGGCAA
>OMJI01000084.1 GCA_900299315.1 Verrucomicrobiota bacterium
ATGTATTGCCGGCGCAAGGCCCGCGAAGGGGCGTTTGGTGATTTTGTCTACGCCGAGGGCGAGTACCTGCACGACGTGGACGGCTGGTGCAACCTGCGCCAGGTCCAACACGCCCGCACCACCAGCGCCTCCGGTAAGGAGTGGTTGCCGGCGCGCGACCGCTATCTCCGGCGTGGAGTGCGTACCGGCCCGATGCATTACCCGACGCACTCGACCAGCGGTCCCGTGTCGGTGATGGGCGCCCATGCGGTCACCGTCAACGCCCACGGCAGTCGCAACCGGACGAGCGATCCATTCTTCGAAGAGTATGCCTTTAGTAACGAGATGGCGTTATTTCGCATGAGCAACGGCGCCGCAGTGCGGATTCTCGAGATGCGTGAGACGCCCGGCTTGGTGGGCACAGACTCGGAAGCGTTCCGCATCTTCGGCACGCGCGGTGCCTTTTCGGAGAACCGGTGGTTCCAGACGGACCGGCCATCGTTCCCGAATCCCGACATGACCAAGCTACCCAAGCCGACCTGTGTCACGCTGACGCCGGCGGAGATGTTCGATCTGCTGCCGCCCGAGGTTCAACTGGCGTTCAAACAGGTCAAACACCGGGACCTGGACGAATCGAAGCTGCTGAGCATCGACTTCACGCCCGAGGGGCACGGTGGGTCGCACCCGTACTTGGTGCACGAGTTTGTTTCGGCTGTGGCCGCGCGGCGCCAACCGGCTATCAACGTCTGGGAAGCGGTGCGGTATATGGCGATGGGCGTGGCCGCCCACCAATCGGCGCTTCAGGACGGCGCGACCGTGAAGGTCGCCGACTGGGGAGACGCAGCATGATCAGGGACGGTACATTCACGGACCAGTGGCAGGCCAACGCGCAACTGGCGTGGGACACGATCGCGTTGAAGCCGACGACCGGCATTCCCTGCTGGATGCTCAACATCATGGAGTGGAGCGTGCTGGAACGGTTGGCCGGCGCCCAGCCCGGGGATTATGAGCGGGATCCGGAGCGGGTGTACTTGGACTGCCAGTTGCGCTGCGGCGTGGGTTACATTGACCAGTGGATTCCGCGCAACCCGCTGTCGATGCAGGCCCATGGGTACGAGAACCCTGGAACCAAGACGGCTACCCAGGGCACTGAGCAGGTCGTGGTGGACGGTCGGCGGATTGATTCACCCGAGGCAGTGGTTGCCCACCTCGAATAGGTCGTGTTTCCCGCGATGAAGGCGGATGCGGCTGCTCCGGTGATACGGTCGGAAGTAGTCCGACAGCTGATCGAGCGGGAAACCAAGGTGCAGCAGTTCTGCGGTCCCGCGCTGCTCAAAGGACCCTATGACGGGTTCCAAAGCTTCCCGGGGTTCCGTTACGGGCAATACGGCTACGAGAACTATTTCATGGCCTACGCGCTGTATCCCGAGGTCATCGAGCAGGATTTCGCGCTCCAGGCTGACCTGGCGGTGCAGGAGAATACACGGGCCGCACAAGCGATCCTCGAGGGCGGGCTGCCGCGCTTGATCCGGCTCGACCACGACATGGCGGACTCGCGCGGGATGCTGGTGGACATCAAGTCACTCGACCGGATCTGGTTTCCGCACTTTGCCCGGTCCATTCAGCCGTTGCTCGACGCCGGGATCCGGCTGATCTGGCATTGCGACGGCAACCTGATGGACATGGTGCCGCGCCTGCTCGAATGCGGCCTCGGCGGTTTCCAAGGGTTTCAGTACGAGGACGGGATGGACTACGAGAAGATTTGCCGGCTGAAAACTCGGGACGGCGACGGGCTGTTTATCATCGGCGGCGTGTCGGTGACGCGGACGTTGCCACTGGGCACACCGCAACAGGTGCGCGACGAGCTCGCTTGGCTCGTGCGGCACGGCCCGCCGGTCGGCCTGATGCTCGGCGTGTCGAGTTCCATCGCCCCCGGCGTGCCGTGGGCGAACATGCAGGCGTTGGTCGAAGGGCTAGCCTACTATCGCCAGCGTGGCCGCAGTTGAAAGAGACGTCTATGAGGCTGCAGTACAAACCGGACTGGGAAGAAACAAAGGAACGCTTTCGCGCCTAGTGGCGGCACGAGTATTTTGGGCGCTGTGCGTTGTCGGTCCACGCTCCGCTGGCGAACCCGCCCGCGCGGCCGGCCCCGCCGGAACCGACGACCCTCGAAGAAAAATGGTACGACCTCGACGCAATCGCGGCGCGGAATGATTACTGGTTTAGCCGGACATTCTTTGGCGGCGAGGCGTTTCCGATGTGGCATGCGGGGTTCCCGGGGATCGCCGCCATCCCGACCATCCTCGGCTGTCCGTTCCGGCTGGATATGGACACCGGCTGGCACGACCCGTTGTTGACCGACCCGGACGAGTTCGATGTCCGTTCCCTGCGGCTCGACGAGAACCATCCCGCCTACCGGTATCACTTCGGCGTTTTGCGTCGCGCCGTGAAGGAATCGCCCGGCAAATCCATCCCGTGCCTCGGTGCGTTTTATCATGGCGGCGACACGCTGGCGGCGTTGCGTGGCACGGAGCAACTGCTGCTCGATTGCGCGGAACGCCCGGCGCAAGTGCGCGACGCCGAGGAATACCTGATGGACATGTGGTTCGATTTCTACGACCGCAGCTACGCCGAGGTGCAAGGCGCAGCGCTGGGTTCGACCTGCTGGATGGGGATTTGGGCGCCGGGCAAGACGTACACCGTCTCCAACGATTTCTCCTACAGCATCTCGACCGCGATGTATGCGGATCTCTTCCTGCCGGCGATTGTCCGCCAGATGGAGTTTCTGGATTACTCCATCTATCACGTGGACGGGGTCGAGGCCTTCCGGCATGTGGAAGTGCTCTGCCAACAACCCTGTCTGCAAGCCATCCAAATCCTTCCCGGCGCCGGTCAGCCCAGCCCGCTGCATAGCTTGGATTTGCTCAAGGAGGTTCAGCGAGCCGGCAAGAACCTGCACATCTCGATCCCGCCGGAGGAAGTCAAGCCGGCGCTGGACCTGCTTTCCGCGCGCGGGCTTTACATCGCGACCTGGTGTCGCACGGAATCGGACGCGCGCCGGTTGCTGGAGGACGCGGAACACTGGTCGGTAGACCGCGGCTGACACGGAAATGGGAACAGCCCCTTCCAGTTTTCTTTACCGACGCCTTCCGGGCCTTACGCCGTTGTGTTCACGACGGCCGTGCCGCTGCCGAGCTGGTTCCTGCGCAACCTCGCCTGGTTCAGCGGGACCCACGTGTACGACGAGGCGGACGACGTGGTGTACGCCGACTCGCGGATGGTGGCGGTACACGCGGTCAAGCCGGAGCGCCGCGTGATCCACCTGCCACGGCGCTGCCGCGTGGAAGACCTCGTTACCGGACGACCCGTCGCGCGGTCCGTAAGCCAGATGGTCGTCATTGTCCACGACCCTGTGACCCGGTGGCTCCGGCTTTCTGTCCGGTTAGGGAATGTGCGAGCTGATGGGCGACACGCGATCCCTGTGGCTCGTAAAGTTTCGTAAAGTCGGCGGGTGGTAAACTGGGCAAAACTAGGCGAAACGGGACAAACTCCAAATTTCATAAGTACACAAGCCGCTGGTAGTTAGATATTTCGGATTTGCGGCTGCTACGATTAGCAAACCGCCGCTTTAGACCACTCAGCCACCTCTCCGTCGCGTGGTCGAATGCGCGTAATACCAGCAGTTGCAGCGTCGTGCTGACCGGATCTGCTCGTTGATCCTGATTTCGGATTATCCGGAGGTGGACATCGTCGTTGAACGTTCGCTCCTCC
>OMJI01000085.1 GCA_900299315.1 Verrucomicrobiota bacterium
ACAGCAAGCGGAAGAAATTGGTCGGGACGGCGGGATTTGAACCCGCGACCTCCTGCGCCCAAGGCAGGCGCGCTAATCCAAGCTGCGCTACGTCCCGACGGCGTGGGCGGACATTATCACGAGACCGTCAGCTTGACCACCACGAGCTTGCCGGCCTTGAGAACCTGACCTTCTTTGACTGCCACCCGGGCTTTGTCATCGGTGATCTTTTGGCCATCGAGCGAAACACCGCCCTGTTGGATGAGGCGACGGATGTCACCCCGGCTCTTGAACTTACCGGTCCTCTCCACGAGTTCAACGATCCAAATCTCACCGGTGACGGCGAGAGTTTCCGCGACTTCGGAGTAGTCGCGTTTCGAAAACTTCTGCTCGAACTCCTGACGCGCCTGCTGACCGGCTTGCGTGCCGTGGTACTGCGCGACGAGTGCTTGCGCGAGTGACTTCTTGGCTTCCATAGGATGGCCAGCAGGCACTGGCTGGTTGAGCAGGAGGCGGTACCACTTTGCCATCAAGGCGTCGCTGATGCTCATCGCTTTGCCAAACATATCGGTCGGCGACTCGCTCAAGCCGATGTAGTTACCTTTGCTCTTGGACATCTTCTCCACGCCATCGAGGCCTTCCAAGATCGGCAGGATCAGTACGCATTGCGGCTCGTGCCCGGCATCGCGTTGAAGGTCGCGTCCGACCAGATTGTTGAAGAGTTGGTCCGTACCGCCGAGTTCGACGTCTGCCTGCAGCATTACCGAATCATGTCCCTGCATCAACGGGTAGAGGAACTCGTGGACTCCGATCGGGATGTCCGCCTCGTAGCGTTGCTCGAACGTGTCGCGCTCCAGCATTCGCGCGACGGTCATCTGGCCGGCCAACTTCAACACATCGGCAAACGTCATCTTGCCGAGCCATTCGCTGTTGCGGCGGACTTCGACCTTATCCGGTGACATGTCGAGAATCTTCCCGGCCTGTTCGAAATAAGTCCGGGCGTTTTGCTCGATCTTTTCGGCGCTGAGCATGGGCCGGGTCTTGTTCTGGCCGGTGGGGTCTCCGATCAGGGCGGTGTAATCGCCGATCAACAAGACCGCCTTGTGACCAAGATCCTGAAACTGCCGGAGTTTGCGGAGCACGACGCTGTGGCCGAGATGCAAGTCAGGCGCAGTCGGGTCACAGCCGAGTTTCACGCGCAAGGGGCGTCCCTGCTCGAGTTTCTTCTGCAATTCCTCCCGAGTGACGACGGTCTCGCATCCGGCAGTCAACAACTCCAGTTGTTCGGCGACAGATTTCATGTCTGGAAAGTGAAACGGCGTCCCGAACTTCTCCGGGACGCCGTTTGAATCATCGATTCCCTATTGGTTCTTCTCGTCCTGCGCCTGCTCGAAGGCGTGTTCGAGATCGACGATGGCTTCACCGGGCTTGAGCGCGGCTTCGAATTCGCGCTTCTCGGCTTCCAGTTGATCCATCGAATAGGTCGCGGCCTTGATGCTCAAACCGATGCGGCGCTCGGCCACGTCGATCTTGATGACGCGGGCGCTGACTTCATCGCCCACCTTGAGCACGTCCTTGACCTTCTCGACGCGGTCCTCGCTGATCTGCGAGATGTGGACGAGCCCCTCGAGGCCATCGCCCAATTCCACGAACGCGCCGAACGACGCGAGCTTGGTGACTTTGCCTTTGACGAGGTCGCCGATCTTGAAGCGTGACTCAATCGTCTTCCAAGGATCGTCCTCGATTTGTTTGATGCCGAGTGAAATCCGCTGCGCCGAAGGATCCACTTCCAAGACGACTGCGTCGATCTTCTGGCCCTTCTTGAGAACTTCCGCGGGGTTGGTGACCTTGCGCGTCCACGACATATCGGAGACGTGGATCATGCCGTCGATGCCTTCTTCGATTTCGACGAAGGCGCCGTAATTGGTGAGGTTGCGGACCTTGCCGGACACACGGGTGCCGACCGGGAACTTCTTCGGTACGCGCATCCATGGATTCTCCTCGATCTGGCGGACGCCGAGGGAAACCTTCTGTTCGTCGCGCTTGATCTCGAGCACGACCGCCTCGACTTCGTCGCCGACCTTGAGTACATCGGAAGCGCGGGCGATGCGCTTCGTCCACGACAACTCGCTGACGTGCACCATGCCCTCGACGCCTTCCTCGATTTGAATGAACGCGCCGTAAGGGACGACGCTCATCACCTTGCCCTTGATCCGCGTGCCGACCGGATACTTGGCGACGACTTCATCCCACGGGTTGCGGTTCTTCTGCTTCAACCCGAGCGAGACGCGCTCCTTCTCGCGGTCCACTTCCAAAATCATGACTTCGATCTGGTCACCGACCCGCACCACTTCGGACGGATGCGTGACGCGCCCCCAGCTCATGTCGGTGACGTGCAACAGACCGTCGATGCCGTTGAGGTCGACGAACGCACCAAAGTCGGTGATGTTCTTCACGGTACCGGTGCAGAGCTGACCGGACTGGAGGTTGGAGAGCATGGTCCGGCGTTTCTCATCGCGCTCGGACTCGATCAACTCACGGCGGGACAGGACGATGTTCTTCCGGTCGCCGTTGATCTTGACCACCTTGAACTGAAATGTTTTGCCGACGTACTCATCGAGATTGCGGGGCGGCACCACGTCGATCTGCGAGCCCGGCAGGAACGCGTCCACGCCGATGTTCACGATGAGGCCGCCCTTCACCTTGGCCTTCACCTTGCCATCGACCACGCCGCCTTCGTTGCAGATGCTGACGATCTGGTCCCAATTCTTCTTCTGCTCGGCGCGGTCCTTGGACAACACAACCATGCCGTCTTCGTCTTCCAACTTCTCGATCAGCACTTCGACTTCATCGCCGGGCTTGAGAGCCGACGCGTCGTCGAATTCCGACGCCGCAATGGCGCCCTCGGACTTGTAACCGATATCCACAAGCACTTCACTCGGGCGCACCTCAAGGACGTGCCCTTTGACGATCATCCCCTCCGTGAATTCCTTCACTTCGGAGAGCAACTTTTCCATCTGGTTCGACATTTGATGTGATTCTTTCTGCCTTCGGCAAGCCGCAACAATGGGGGCATAATGCTCGGAAAGCTCGGTAGTTATAGGGAAACCGACCCCGCCCCGCAAGCCCTATTTCGATGGGGTTAGCGCCGCAATCCGGCTCATTACCTGCCGGCCAATATCGAGATAAACCGCCTTCAGATCATCGCCGCGCAACTGCTCGAAGTCCGCCGGCAGCGGATAGGTGAATGGCTCACCGAAAGCTACCGTCACCTTGGCCGGGCGCGGCAGTGACGCACCCTTGGGAAGCGCTTTCTCCGTCCCGAAAATCCGCATCGGCACCACCGGCACTCCCGCTTTCGCCACAATCATCCCAATCCCGGCCCGCGCCTCCTGCAACTGGCCGTCCCGGCTCCGCGTGCCTTCCGGGAACATCAGCACCGCTTTCCCTTCGCCCAACATCCGCAACACCGTCCGCATCGCCCCGATGTCACCGCCTTCGCGCTTCAACGGCACGCAATTCCAACTCCGCAAAATCCAGTTCGCGACCGGATGCCGGAACAACGAATCCCGGGCCATGTAAAACGCCTCGCGCCGGCAGCACAACCCAAAGAACGGCGGGTCGAGAAAACTCATGTGGTTACCGGCCAAGATGAACGCGCCGGTATCCGGCAAGCGGTCAGAATTCAGGATCCGACCCCGGTGATACAGCCGGAAGTAGACGCGAAACAGAAATCGGCAGAACCGATACCAGAGCGTCATTGGACCCGCATCGCCCCGCGCCGGGTACCGGACTGCTTGATGTGGTCGAGAATGGTCTTCACCGTCTCCTCGAGCGTCTGGTGGGAATTGTTGATCACCGTCGCACCCAGGGCGATTTGCAGCGGCGACGTGGCGCGCGACGAATCGAGCTTGTCGCGTTGCTGCAGCGCCTGCGCCACCCCGGCTGTGTCCGCGGAAATCTTCATCGCTTGAAAATCTTTCGTCCGTCGCTGGGCGCGCACCGCCGGGTCGGCATCCAGATAGAACTTGTGGGGCGTGTCCGGGAAGACGACCGATCCGATGTCGCGTCCTTCCATGACCAATGAACCGAATTTGGTCAGCGACCTTTGCTGCGCCACCAGCAATTGCCGCACTTCCGGTATCGCCGCGATGATCGACACTTTCTCCGCCACGCGCGGCTCGCGCACGGCATTTCCGGGATCGACACCACCCACGAACATCCGCGCTGCGCCGTCGACGATCTCGAAATGAATCTTCATCCGGTGGATCAACGCCAACACCTGCTCGGTGTCCGTCACGTCCAACCCTTCCTCGATCACCTTCCACGTCACCGCCCGGTACATCGCGCCAGAATCGACGTAGTTGTAGCCCAGCGCCTTCGCCACCATCCGCGAGACGCTGCTCTTCCCGCTCGCCGAGGGGCCGTCGATCGCGATGACTGTCAGGTTCTCGCTCATGACCGAATTTGCTCCAGCTTTTCGAAAAAATTAGGGAACGTCTTACTCACGCAGCGCGGATTCTTGAGCCGGATCCCCGGCACCTTCAATCCCAAAACCCCGAAACACATCGCCATCCGGTGATCGTTGTACGTCTCAATCTCCGCCCCGTGCAACTGCCCGGCCTTCGCGGGATGCACCACCAACCCCGCCGGCTTTTCCTCCACCTTCACGCCGACCTTCGCCAGCTCTGTCGCCAGCGCCGTCAGCCGGTCGCATTCCTGTTCGCGCAGCCGGGCGGCCTCGACCAACTCCAGCGGTTGCTCGCCGAACACGGCGCAAATCACCAGCGTCATCACGCTGTCCCCGAGGTCGCGCAGCCGGGAAACCCGCACGCCGCTTCCCGCCCGCCGCAGCTCCGGCAGAAATTCCGGGAACCTTCCGTCCACCTGCAACGAATTCTTCGGCCACCCGTTCACTTCCACCTTCCCGCCGCACAACCATTCCGCCGCCACAAAGTACGATGCGCTCGAAAGGTCCGGCTCGATCACATACTCCGGCCGAAACTCCGCCACCATCCGCCGCGTCATCGTCACGTAGGCGTGTTCCTCCGTGTCCACTTGATGCCCGACCAACAACAGCGCGCTCGCAAACTGACTGCTCTCCTCGCCGCTCACCTTCAACCGGGTCGGCGCCATTCCGTCCGCCCGAATCGTCACCGGCAGATGCTCGCCTGGAATCCCCAGCGCGCGAAACAAATCGCCCATCGGCCGCTGGTGCATCCGCGGATCGCCGTGCAACCGGTACTCGCCCTTGCCGGTACACACGAACGCCGTCAAAAACCGCGCCGCCGTGCCGGCATTGCCGACATACAAGTCCGCCTTCGTCGCCGGTATCGCGCCGCCGCGACCTTCGATCTCGATGGTCCGGTTGGCTTCCTCCTTGCGATCCACGACGACATTCACGCGGAAACCGAGCTGCTGCAACGCCTCGACCATCACCGCCGTGTCATCCGCCCACAACGCGCCGCGCAGCCGGCATTGCGCCTTTGACCGCGCCGCCAAAATCATCGCCCGGTTCGTGATGCTCTTTGACCCCGGCACCGTCACCGTGCAATTCGGCGACTTCGTCAGCGGCTGGATTTCCAGGATGTCCGGCAATTCCTTCATAGGCGAAACCGCAGCTCATCCCGGTAATGTTTCGCGCGCTTCAGCATCGCCTTCAGCTCCACCGCGTCCTTGTTCGCCAACGCCGCGCGGAGATTGCCGAGTTCCTGGATCAACGCATCGAGCGACCGGCCGATCTCCTCCCGGTTTTCGAGGCAGATCTCCGTCCACATCTCCGGTGGCCCGCTGGCGATCCGGCTGAAATCGCGGAAGCCCGGGCCGGTAAAGTTCAACGCCTTCCCATCATCGCGGCAGACGACGTTGACCACCGCGGCCGCCACGGCGTGCGGGAGATGGCTGACGCGCGCCACGATCTCGTCGTGTTCCTGCGGCGGCAACGTCCGCACCACGCACCCGAGCGCCTTCCAGAAATCATGCACCGCCTGCAAAGCTGTTTTGTCCGAATGCTCCGTCGGCGTGACGATGCAGGTGGCCTTCTCAAACAGATCGCGCCGGGCGGCTTCGATACCGGCCTGCTCCGAGCCGGCCATCGGGTGCGAGCCGATGAACCGCGGGAACAGCGCGCCGAGCTGCGCCACCACGTCGTACTTGACGCTCCCGACATCCGTGACGATGCAGTCCGGGCGGATCACCCCCCGGAGTTGCTCCGCCAACGTCCGCATCACGCCGATGGGAGTGGCGAAAATTACAACGTCCGACTCTGCCACCGCGCGCCGCAAGTCGTGGGTCGTCGCATCGGCGGCACCGAGTTGGACGGCTTGGTCGCCCGCTTCCGGCCGTCGCGCCCAGACGACGACGCGCTTGGCCAGCTTGCGTTGCTTGACGGCCAGTCCGATGGAACCGCCAAGCAGACCGGGCCCGAGAATGGTGAGTTGCTGGAACATCGCGGGGGAGTTTCTAACAACAAACATTTCGTTTGGCAACCGCGCGCGGCTTTCGTTACAGTCGCCGCACTTTTCAAGGAGGAATCATGAAGTTGTGGGGAATCTTGTTGGCTTGCGCGCTTGTCTTGTCGTGTGCGCGGCCGCAACCCGACCGCGTCACGCCGCCCCAACCGGCACCACCGCCAAGCAAGACCGCCGAGTCGACCCGTGAGATTCGCGCGGTGTGGGTGAGCAACACCGACCGGCTTGATTGGGACGGCGCCACGCGCAACCTGCAGCGCGCGGGTTTCAACACGATGTACGTGAACTTCGCCAGCGGCGGCGCGGCGTTTTACCCCAGCCAGCTCGTACCGGAAGTCCCCGGCAGTCCCGACCCGTCGGCCGGCATCGCGCTCGCCCATCAACGCGGCATCCAGGTGCACGGCAAGTTGATCGTGACGTTCATGTTCCGCACCACGCCGGAGTTCCAGAGACGATTACTCGCCGCCAACCGCGCGATGCGCGGCCCCGACGGCAAACCCATCGAGCAAGCCGGTTACTACTGGCTCTGCCCGACTCAGGACTCGAACCGTACGCTGCTGGGCGGCATCGTGAACGAGATGGTCACCCGCTACCCGGTGGACGGCTTGCAGTTCGATTACATCCGCTTCTGTGAACAGCCCTCGTGCTACTGCAGCCACTGCAAACGGGAATTCGAGAAGGCGACCGGCCGAGCGGTGACCGACACGTTGCCGTTCAAGTCATGGCAACAACAGCAGATCACCTCGCTGGTCCGGGAGTTGAGCACCCGCGCTCACGCCGCCCGACCGGGCTTGGTCGTCTCATCCGCGGTGTTCCCGGACCTGAACCGCGCGAAGGAGGAGAAAGCCCAAGACTGGCAGGCGTGGCTCACCGGGCGGCTGCTCGATTACGTCTGCACGATGACTTACACACAGAGCCGCCCGGAGTTTGAATCGCTCATCCGCCAGCAACAAGCGTGGGCCGGTGACTCGAAGCGTGTCGTCGTCGGCATCGGCAGTTGGAAGATGACCGACCTCAGCCAGGTGACTGACCACATCCGTGTCGCCCGCCAACTCAACAGCGCCGGCTTCGCGCTCTTCTCCTACGACGATGCCGAAGAGCGCAACTTCCTGCCTGTCGTCAGCCGATGAGATTAGCATTTGACCGCGCCCACAACTCGCCGTAGATACGCCTGAGATGAATCCATACCGGAAAACGACCGCCTTTACGCTCATCGAATTATTGGTCGTGGTGGCTGTCATTGGCTTGCTGGCGGGATTGCTCCTCCCGGCCTTGAATCAAGCCCGGGAGAAAGCGCGCTCGATCCGTTGCCTCTCGAATCTCCGGCAGGTCGGCACCGCGTTGACGATTTACGCGGATGAGCACGACGACCTCTATCCCTACACAGCCGGGGTGGTGCCGTGGGGAAGCGTCGATCCGACGGACGGGACGAAAGGTTGGATGGAAGTCGTGGCGCCCGGCATCAAGAACATCAATGTCTACCGGTGTCCCTCGGACGACATTTCGCGCTTCAGCTACTTCCTCGGCGCCCGCGCCGCGATTTCGGCCAACGGTACCCGCGCCTGCGTGGATCGCCGCGCCATCAACTTCCCCACCGCATATGTTCTTGGCGGCGACACTTTCTCCGGCAACGGGCTGCTCTTCAACCCCGAGGATTGCGACAAGGACGATTACTCGGTGAGTCTAGTCGGCGGTTCCTACCCTTGGCGACGGCACGGCACAACCCAGAATATCCTTTTTGGCGACATCCACGCCGCTGCGCACGATGGTTATGACCCGCTGGAGATGACGTTCCGGTACTACGCGATGGCTGGTTGGTAGACCTACCGCGTCTGAAATTCCAGCGCCTCGCCGGCTTTCAACAGACGCACGCGCCAGTCGTAGCCTTCCTTCTCGGCCACCGCCCGCGCCTGACGGACAATCTCGAAGCTGTCGTCGCGCACGAGGAATTGCACATACAACCGCTCAGGATCAAACATCCGCAGGCGCTTGAGGAATTTGCCAGCAAGATCGGTGAGGTTGGCCACCGGCATACCTGCCGCGCCGGGTCGTGGCAAGAGCCGAACCGTCCCCATGATGAAGGGCGGACCGTCGAGCAGATAATGTTCATCGCCAATCTGCTTCTGCGTCATCGCCCGCTCGGCAAGCTCGATGTCCGCGCGGCTCGACATCGGCTGGTAGCGCTCCAGAAACTGGGCAGCCGCCCGGGCCAGTTCATTGTTGCTGACGTAAAACAGTTGGTTACTGCGGCACTCAAACATCACCGGCATCCGCTGGAGGGGACGCGCGAGCGCGCCCAGAGTGAAGTCCGCTCGAGCCGCCGCGTCGGCCACGCTCGCACCGGCATCGACGAGTTCGTGCGCCACGTCGAACCGTTTCAGGTAAAACGTCCGGTACACCGCCTCAAACGTCTTGGCGGAATCCGGCCGCTGCAACACCATCAGGAACATTTTAGAAGAGTTCGCCTCCACGTATTCCACCATCTGCCGCACCGGGCTGTTCGTCTCCGACATCGCCAACAACGAGAAATTCGACACCACAATCCCACCGGGCTGGATCGTCAGGACGTCCTTGCCGCAGTCGAAATACACCGGCGTCTTGCCATACTCCTTCGGCTTATGCCGCAACTCCGGCGGCACACTCGAAAACGTCTCCGGCATCACGCCGCGTTCCCACGCGACCGCCGCCAACGCGAACACGACGACCAGCCAGCCGGCTCGTTTCATCGCAATTCCTCCTGTAATGCCCCGATAAATTTCTCATTCTCCGCCGGTAGCCCCACGGTGACGCGCACCCACTCCGGCAGTTTGTAACCACGCATCGGGCGGACGATCACGCCGCGCTGCTGCAATCCGCGGAACACCCGGTCGCCATCGCCCAGGCGCACCAGCATGAAGTTCGCGACACTCGGCACCCACTCCAGTCCCAGCCGTGTAAACTCGCGCTCGAAATACCGGAGGCCGCGTTTTGTGAGCGTCTTCGTCTTGCGAATGTGCGCGGCGTCACCCAGCGCCGCTTGGGCACCGGCGAGCGCGACGGCGTTGACGTTGAACGGCTGCCGGACACGTTCCAGCAGCTTGATGCAATCCGGTTGCGCGACGCCATAGCCGATGCGGAGCCCAGCCAGCCCGACGATCTTTGAGAATGTCCGGAGCAAGACGACGTTGTGATTGAGCGCGTACCGGATGGATGGCGGCGGGTCGTCGAGAAACTCGATGTACGCCTCGTCGAGGACGCAGATGACGTGGGGCGGCAGGTTGCGGATGAACCAATCCAGTTCGGCATTCGGCACGCGCGTGCCGGTGGGATTGTTGGGGTTGGCGATGAAGACCAGCTTCGTCTTCGGCGAAATCGCGACGCGCATCGCGCGGAGGTCGTGGGTGAAATTCTGAAACGGCACCTCGACGCACCGGGCTTGGAACATCGCGCACATGAACTTGTAGATCACGAACGCGCAATCCCCCACCACGACTTCGTCCCCGGGCGCAACGAAGGCATGGAAGAGAAACTCGATCACTTCATTCGAACCGCTGCCGAAGACGAGGTTGCCGGGTTCCACGCCGAGTTTCTTTGCCAGGACATGCCGGAGATAAAACGCGCCGCCGTCTGGGTAGAGGTGCGCCGACTTCAACGCCGCCCGCATTGCTGCCAGCGCCTTCGGGGAAGCGCCGAGCGCGTTTTCATTCGAGGCGAGCTTGGTGATGCCCGCCGGCTTCAGTCCCATCTCGCGCGCCACTTCCTCGATGGGCCGACCGGGTTCGTAGACAGGGATGTCGCAGACGTACTTATTCGCAAGGGTCGGAAAATTCACAGGGCCAGTCTGGCAAAGCCGGGGTGACCGGTCAAACGGGAAACCGCCACCGGATTTCGGGTTGAAGCCGAATAGAATCCGGACTAGAAAATCCTCATGGCTGAAACCACTTTCACTCCACGGGATTATAGTCTCGTCGGTCGCGACACAAAGCTCGCCGAGGAACGCGGGCTGGCGAACGCCGACTGGTACCAATGCAAAATTTCCCGAGCGCGCCTGAAGGAACTCATGCAGCGCCGCGACGGCCCGGCTGTCCGCGACACCATTATCTGGTTCGGCATCATGATCGCGGCTGGCGTCGGCGGCTTCCTGACGTGGGGCACTTGGTGGGCGGTGCCGTGTTTTCTCGTCTACGGCATCATCTACGCCTCGTCGTCGGACTCGCGCTGGCATGAATCGGGTCACCGGACGGCATTCAAGACGGTCTGGATGAATGACGTGCTCTACGAGATTGCGTCGTTCATGGTCTGCCGGGAATCCGTTGCGTGGCGCTGGAGCCATACCCGGCATCACACCGACACCATCATCGTCGGGCGCGATCCCGAAATCGCCGTGCCGCGCCCCCCGGATCTGTGGGGCATCTTCCTCGGGTTCTTCACGCTGAAGAGGACACCGAATGAATTCAAGGAGATGCTCCGGCATTGCGTCGGCAACATCTCCGACGCCGAGAAAACCTACATCCCCGAGTCCGAACAGCCCAAGCTCATCCGCAACGCCCGGATTTACATCGCGATCTACGCCGGCGTCATCTCCACCGCCATCGTGACGCGGAGCTGGCTCCCGCTGATGTACGTCGGCTTGCCGCAACTGTACGGCTCGTGGTTGATGGTGGTGTACGGGCTGACGCAGCATGCCGGCTTGGCGGAAGATGTCTTGGATCACCGGCTGAACTGCCGGACCGTGTACATGAACCGGATCAACCGGTTCCTCTACTGGGAAATGAACTACCACGTCGAACATCACATGTTCCCGATGGTGCCCTACTACAACCTCGGCAAGCTGCATCAGGAATTGAAAGACCAGATGCCCACGCCGTACCCGAGCATCGCCGCCGCTTATCGGGAAATCATCCCCGCGCTGCTCCGGCAAGCCAAGGAACCGACGTACTACGTCCGCCGCGAACTGCCGGCCAACGTCCAACCCGTCACCACTCCCCAACCCGCATGAACGAAAACTGGATTGAAGCCTGCGCCGCCGACGCCGTGGAACGCGATGACGTGACCCGGTTCGACCACGGCGACCAAACCTTCTGCATCTACCGGACCGCCGCCGACAGGTACTACGCCACGGCCGGCCACTGCACCCACGCCAAGGTCCACCTCGCCGGTGGGTTCGTGATGGATAACATCATCGAATGCCCCAAACACAATGGCCGGTTCGATTTCACAACTGGCCAGGCCAAAGGCCCCCCGGCCTGCATCGATCTCAAGACCTACCCCGTCAAAGTCGAGGCCGGTAAAGTTTTTCTGAACTTGGGCGCGTAGCCCCCCCACGGACGCGACGAAGCGCGTCCCTCCCGGATTGGCACACCAAACGGTGTGCGGTAGGGACGAGCCGCCGGCTCGTCCGAATCCCC
>OMJI01000086.1 GCA_900299315.1 Verrucomicrobiota bacterium
CGGTGTCTCCTCCTGGGTCATCAGCGCGATGCGGGTGATCTTGGCGGCATGCAATTCTTTCAGCACACCCATCACCGCGCCGTAATTGTTGGCTTGATCAGCCTTCACCAAAATCGTCACTGGCGGCTGGGCGTTGGCGAGCGTGGCCAACTGGGCCCGCAATTGCGCCGGTGAAAGTGCGACGTCGTTCAGGAAGACACGCCCCTGCACGTCCACCGACAACGTCCGGGTCTGCTCGCGCTTGATCGTGTTCGTGGTGCCCTTGGGCAGATTGATATTCATGCCGTACTCCACCACCGGGAAGAAAATGATCACGGCAATGAAAAGCTGCATGAACAAATCCACCAGCGGCATCACGTTGATCTCGCCGAGTTCCGGCAGGTGACCGTACCGGCGCGAGCGACTCTTAATTCGTGACATAGTTCCGCTCCACCGCGCCGAGAAATTCGTCGGCGAACCCTTCCATTTCCATTGTCTGGCGTTTGATCTGCGCGGCCAGCCAGTTGTAGGCGAACAGCGACGGCACCGCGACCAGCAACCCGACGACGGTCGCGAGCAACGCCGCCGAGATGCCGGGCGCCACCGCGCTGAGACGCACCGAGCCTTGTTCCGCCATCGAGGCGAAGACCTGCATCACGCCCCACGCGCTGCCCAGCAAGCCGAGGAACGGCCCGGCCGTCACAGCCGTGGAAAGCACCGAGACCTGCGACTCCAAGGCCATCACCTCTTGGTCAATCGCCCGGCCAAGCGTGCCGCGGAGCGTGTCGAGATTCACCACGGACCGGCTGGCGGTATCCACTTCCGAGTCCACCACCGCCAACGACCCGCCACCGTTGCCGAAGGTCTTGTAGCCACCGGCAACCTTGCGTCCATTACCAAACTGCCCGGACACTTCTTCCGCGCCGAGCCGGTAGATGTTGTAGAACGGACACTGAGAGCTCTCGTAATTGTTGATGTAGAGGTGGAGTGGATCGCGGTCGCGGCGGAATTGCGCCAGGAACGCGTCACCGCTCTCACGTGCACGGCGCAGCTGCTGCCACTTCGTGAGCATGACCGACCACGTGAATGCCGAGCCGATCATCAGCAAAATGACGATGGCTTTCCCGACCCAATCCGCCTGTTCAAAGACATACAACAGGCTTGTCGCCAACACTACATTCATACCACTTCCTCCTTGTATGGCCGCAGAGTGCAGCCAATGGAGGTATTTATACAACTTTGTCGGGCGCCGTCAAAAGTTTTCTACGCAAAATTCACGCAAATTCGCCAATACTTCCGCCGTTACCGGCCACCCTGCCAGTTGCCAGCCGAGCAACACCGCGCCAACCACCGGGCTGAATACCGGCTCAGTCACTGACGCTCCCGGCAGGCGGCGTCTCACTGCCGTGGTAAACGCCGCCCGGTAGCTCTCCGATTTCAGCAGCAGAGAGCCGGTATACGTGACCGGCCCAGCTGGCATGTTCAATCGCTGGGCAACCGCGGCGACGGCACAGGCCAATTCGTCCGTCTGCCGCTCGACGATCTGAATCGCCACGGCATCACCGGCTTCTGCCGCGGCCAAGACCACCGGTGCCAGCGCCGCCACTTCGGATTTCGTCATGCGCTGGAAATCTCGCCGCTCGGGGAACTTTCCGGTCAAGCTTGTTACCGGTCCGCGACCGTCAAACGCCCGCAGCACCGCTTCCATGCCGGCGACTGCAACCCGGTGGGCGCCGCCGTGGTTGTCGGCTTCCCAGTCCCAACCGCCCGCGCGCCACACTTCGCCCGAAGCGCTTCGTCCGTAACACGCGGCACCGGTGCCGGCGATGACGACAATCCCCGAGTCACCCGCCAAGCCACCGGCCAATGCGATCCGGATGTCGTGGTCCACGCCGACCATCCCGGCTGGCGCGAAGCCAAGTTCGACCGCCAGCCGTAGCACGGGTTCCCGGTCTTCTGGTTCACTCACACCGGCCAAACCGAGGAAAGCCACCGCGGCCTGATGCCCGGCGGTGACGGTTGCCAAGTTGCGCCGTGCCGCGTCGAAACCAACCGTCCGTGGGTTTGAGCCGCCGGCGGTCCGGTAGGCCAGTACTTCACCGCGTTCGTTCGCGATGAGGGCACGTGTGGAGGTCGCCCCGCCGTCGATGCCGATGACAGTCTTCACAAGCGTTAGATTGTGGCGGCCGGTTGGGCGCTGTTGGCGACTTCGACGCCGACGATGCAGATATCGTCGGGCTGGTTCTGCGTGCCGGTAAATTCGTTGAGGTGCTCAACGACGCTCTGGCAGATGCCGTGGACGTCGCGGTCGAGATTCTGACGGATGACCTCGCCGAGACGGTCGCGACCGAATTGCTCGCCGCTTTCGTTGGCAGCCTCGAAAACGCCGTCCGTGAAAAGAACGAAGATGTCGTCCGCTTGAAGAAAGCTGGTGAAGTTGGTGTACACCGCCTCCGGGAAGAGGCCCAACGCGGGGTTGCCGGTCAGGTGTTCGATGAGCGGGATGACGTGCTGCCGCGTGCGCTGGGCGACGTACGGCGGGGGGTGACCGGCCGACGCATAGGTGGCGACGCACTTCTCAGTGTCGAGTACGAGGTAGAATGCCGACACGAACACGAACTGGTTGCCTTGGCCGGTAATCGAGATGAAATGCCGGTTGATGAGGGCGAGGAACTTGGCCGGATCATTGGCTTGGTCGGCAAAATCTTGCAGAAGCGTCCGCAGGATGGCCGTCACCAAGGCCGACCGGGCACCGTGGCCCATGACGTCGGCGATGAAGATACCGGCGCGCGTGTCGGACAACTTCAGCACGTCGAAGAAGTCGCCGCCCACCGAGCTCGTCGGCTTGTAAACGTGGTGGAAGTTCAAGCGCAAGGGATGCGCGGTGTGGGTGCAGGCGACCTGCGGATAGCTGCGCGGCATGAGCGCTTCCTGAAATTCCCGGGCAAACTGCAGGTCCTCCTGGATGGAGGCCGTCTTGGCTGCGATCTCGCCTTCGAGTTGCTCGTGGTAGGTCAGCACCCGGCGGGACATGGCATTGAAATCACGGGCGAGATCCTCGATTTCATCACCGGTATCGATCCGCTCCAACTCCGCCAACATGCGTTGCGCCGAGGCATTGACAGGCGCCGCCGGGGCGGCGTCCTCCAACTCGGGCAGTTTTGCAGAAGCTGCCAGCGACGTGGCGGCGCCGCGGAGTGTTTCGATCGGCTGAATGATTTTGCGGGTGGCGATGTAGTAACCGGCCCATGAGAACAACAAGATGAGCGACCCACCGGCCACTGCCAACATGATGATCTGCATGCGTACTGGCGCCATGACTGTCGCCACGTCGTCATGGACGATCACGAAGAGCGGCATGACACCATTGGGCACATGCGCATCCACCAGCGGACTTCCGAGGTTCAGCATCGCATGACCGACCAGTTCGAGATCAGCTGAGCCCAGCTGATTGAGGCTCCAACCGCTCCCAGTCCCGGTGATGTCCTCCAAGGCTGCGGCGTTGACCTGTCGCCCCACCCGCCGACCGATGCGACTGTAGAGTTCGAACATAACATCTCCAGTCCCGGTAATGACCTCGCGAGAGGGACCGTCTTGTGTCAGGGCCCCCGGCACCGAGGTAAGTACCGGTGAGACGTTGAGGACGGCCTTGAGAACACCGACTGGCTGGCTCATCCCATCCGCCCTCGGATAAATCGGAATGCAAACGTCGACTGAATATACTTTGGCGCTCTCGTCGTAGTGCACACCCTCGAGATAGCAGCGCCCGGATCGGACGTGTGAGCTGCGTTGCCACCATGATTCGTCGGCCTGCCAGTAATCGCTGGTCTTCTCGGTAGTCGCGATGAGTTGGCCACGGGAATCGGTGAGAAAGATCTCCGCAAACAAAGGATTCACCGATTGGAATTCGCGAAGCTCTTGAGCCAGCCGGTTGGTGAGCACTCCCGCCAACTCCGGTGAGTTGCGATCCATCCCCGGCCACCGGGCCTCGATCTGCTTGATCCGTTCTTGGAAGTCTGACTCTGATAAAAGATTTGCTGCCTTGCTGGCTAGGGCCACATCGCCATTCAAGTGGGACAACTCCACCCAATCGTCCAGTTTATCGATCTCCTTGCTCAGGCTGTGGTCGATCGTCGTGGCGAGGAATGAAGCTGTCTCTTGCAGCAGCCGGCCACGTTCCCGACGGTAGTACCGGTAACCAAGCACCTCGATGGCGATCAGCGCCAAGCACAGGGGCAAAACCGCCGCTATCAAGAGTATCCCGATCAGCTTGGCGCGGATCCGCAATTGCACGGTATCGTCATATCACAGAGCCGTCTGCGGCTCAACCGGTTCTTGACTTGGAAACTTACTTCGCTAGAGTGCATCAAATAAGACAAATTTTGTCTGATTTGGAGAACATCATGTCTGATACTTTCGAGATTCGCAACCTGCAAGCCAAGGTCGAGGATAAGCCGATCCTTAAGGGCTTGAACCTGACCATCCGCAAAGGCGAAGTCCACGCAATCATGGGACCGAACGGGTCCGGCAAGAGCACCCTCGCCAACACCATCCTCGGCCACCCCAAATACACCGTTACCGGCGGCGATATCCTGTTGAAGGGCGAAAGCATCCTCGACATGGAGACCGATGAGCGCGCTCGCCGGGGGTTGTTCCTCGCGTTTCAATATCCGTGCGAGGTACCGGGCGTGCGCATGAGCAATTTCCTCCGCATGGCTTGCAGTGCGCGAGTCGGTCGGGAGATCGAGGTGATGGAATTCTTCGAGAAGCTCGAAGCCAAGATGAAGCGGCTCGAAATGGACGAGAAGTGGGTCAAACGCTACCTCAACGAGGGATTCTCCGGCGGCGAAAAGAAGCGGAATGAGATTTTGCAGATGATGATGCTCGAACCGGAATTTGCGGTAATGGACGAGACGGATTCCGGGCTCGACATCGATGCGCTGAAGATCGTCTCGCACGGCGTCAACGAGCTGCGCGGGCCGAACCTCGGCATCCTCATCATCACCCATTACGAACGCATCCTCCGTTACATCCAACCAGACGTGATTCACATCCTCGTCGATGGACGGATCGTGAAGTCCGGTGATGCTGACCTCGCCAAACACCTCGAGGAGCACGGCTACGACTGGATCACCAAGGAGGTGGCGGCATGAGCGCCGAGCTTCTTCGCGGCCCCTACAAGGAAGGTTTCCACGACGACCTGCCGGTCGTCCACAAAGTCCCGAAAGGCCTCAAGCACGAGGTCGTGGACTACATGTGTGATGTGAAGAAGGAGCCGGACTGGATGCGCGAGTTCCGCCACCGGAGCCTCGATCTCTTTCTCAAGCAAGGCCTGCCGGAATGGCTCCCGGGCTTGCGGGATGAAATCGATTACGACGACATCACCTACTACGTTAGCCCGGTCGCCAAGTCCGAGCGCCGGTGGGAAGACGTGCCGGAAGAAATCCGCCGCACCTACGACAAGCTCGGCATCGCCAAGGAAGAGCAGAAGTTGCTCGGCGGTCTCGGCGCGCAGATCGATTCCGAGATGGCGTACCACAACATCCAAGAGTCGCTCGCCAAGAAGGGCGTCATCTTCCTGAGTTGCGACGACGGGATGAAAGAGTTCCCAGACCTATTCAAGGAACATTTCTCCAAGTCCATCCCACCGGAAGACAACAAGTTTGCCGCACTCAACTCCGCGTTCTGGAGCGGCGGCTCGTTCGTCTACGTCCCCAAGGGCGTCAAATGCGACGTCCCGCTCTCCGTCTATTTCCGTATCAACGCCGAGCAGTTCGGCCAGTTCGAACGCACGCTCATCATCGTCGATGACGATGCGTTCTGCCATTACGTCGAGGGTTGCAGCGCCCCGGTCTACACGACCAACTCGCTTCACTCCGCCGTGGTGGAAATCTTCGTCAAAAACCGCGCCCGCTGCCGGTACACCACCATCCAGAACTGGAGCACCGACGTCTACAACCTCGTCACGAAGCGCGCGATGCTCTACGAGAAATCCGTGATGGAATGGGTCGACGGCAATCTCGGCTCCAAGCGCACCGTCAAATATCCGTCGTGCTACATGCTCGGTGAAGGCGGCCACGGTGAAGTCCTCAGTCTCGCCAGCGCCGACAAGGGCATGTGGCAGGATGCCGGGGCGAAGATGGTCTTCTTCGCACCGAACTGCACCGCCCGCATCAATTCCAAGTCCATCTCCGGTCACGGCGGACGCTCCTCTTACCGGGGGCTTGTCCAAGTCCGCGACCAAGCCAAAAACTGCCGGGTCCAAGTCAATTGCGACGCGCTGATCCTCGACGACAAGAGCCGGTCGGACACGTACCCGGTCATGGAAATCAAAGGCGACCTCGCCACTGTCGAGCACGAGGCCAGCGTCTCGAACGTCAGCGAGGAACAGCTCTTCTACCTGATGAGCCGCGGCATCAAAAAAGAGGAAGCCATCAGCCTCATCGTCAACGGCTTCATCGAGCCCATCGTGAAAGAATTGCCGATGGAGTTCGCCGTCGAGATCAACCGGCTCATCAACCTCCAGATGGAGGGCTCGGTCGGATGAACCAGACCGCCTGGCAACGTTACCAGCAACTCCCCCTCCCCACCCGCCGGGATGTGGATTGGCAACATTTCGACCTCCGGGGCCTCAAGCTCGACAACATCGAGAAGCGCGCCCAGCCGGTTACCGTCAAGCTGTCTGGCAAAGTACCGACCGGCGTTATCTTCGGCGAACTCGCCAAGCACCGCGATGCCGCGAAGAGCCACCTCGGCAAGAGCATCACGATCGAGGAACGCCACAAGTTCACCGCCCTTCACGATGCGCTCTGGGATAACGGCGCCATCCTGTACGTCCCGCGGGACGTCCGCGTGACTGAGCCGCTTGAAGTCACCTACGACCTGCCGAACCACGGCTCCGCGTCGTTCCCGCGCACGCTCGTGGTCCTCGAACCCGGCGCGGAGGCCACTCTCGTTCAGAAGTTTACCGGCTCGCCGGCGGTTCACGCGAGCGGCACAGAAGTGTTTGTTCAACGCGGCGCCCGGTTGCACTACGTCAGCATGCAGAACTTTGCGCCAACCACCTACGACTTCACGTTGAAGCGCGCCCACGTCGCCCAAGACGCCGAGGTTGATTGGGTGATTGGGATGTTCGGCGGTGCGCTCGCCCGGTACGACATCGAGTGCGTGATGGAAGGCCGCGGCGGCACGAGTTTCATGTACGGCGTCGGGCTCGGCGAAAACAAACAGCAACTCGGCCAGTTCACCCGCCAGCACCACCAGACCGGCGACACGACGAGCGATTTGCTTTTTAAGAACGTCTTGCGCGACCAAGCCGTCAGCAACTACACCGGCACCATCAAGGTCGAGAAAGACTCCAACGGCACCAACGCCTACCAGTCCAACCGCAACCTCGTCCTCAGCGACAAGGTCCAGTGCGACACCCGGCCGATCCTGGAAATCGAGTCCAACCAACTCCGTTGCACCCACGGCGCGACCGTGGGCCGGTTGGACGACAACCAGCTTTTCTACCTCCGCAGCCGGGGACTTTCCCTGACCCAAGCCCGGCAGGCGCTGATCGAGGCGTTCCTCGAACCCATCCTCGCGCGCATCCAGATTGAGAGCGTCCGCGAAGAATTTTCTCGGCTGATCCACGCAAAAGTCATACGGTGACGTCATGGTTCCCGTCCTCGATGCCGTCGAATTGGAAGAAATCCGCGACGACTTTCCGGTACTTCACCAGCAAGTACACGGCAAACCGCTCGTCTACCTCGACAACGCCGCGACCTCGCAAAAGCCGCGCGCCGTGATCGAGGCGCTGAACGATTACTACCAGCGTTACAACGCCAACGTCCACCGCGGCATCCACGCGCTCGCCGAGCGCGCCACCCGCGAATACGAGCGCGCCCGGGAACGCATCGCCCGTTTCATCAACGCCGAGTCCATCCGGTCGGTCATCTTCACCCGCGGCACGACCGAGGCCATCAACCTCGTCGCCTATTCGTGGGGTCGCGCCAATTTGAAGAAGGGCGACGAAATCCTCACCACGTGGATGGAACACCACAGCAACATCGTCCCGTGGTACCAGCTCTGCGCCGAGACCGGCGCCGTCATCAAACGCATCGAGTTGAATCCCGACGGCACGCTGGCGACCCCGGTAATTAGTCCGCGTACCAAGCTGGTCGCCATCACGCATTGCTCCAACGTCCTCGGCACCATCAACCCGATCCGCCAGGTCGCCGACGCCGCTCACAAGGCCGGTGCCATCGTCTTGGTGGATGGCGCACAGAGCATCCCGCACATGGCGATCGACGTGCAGGCACTGGGAGCGGACTTCTTCGCGTTTAGCGGTCACAAGATGTGTGGCCCCACGGCGTCCGGTATTCTTTACGGCAAAGAACGGTTACTCGACGCCATGCCGCCTTTCCTCGGTGGCGGAGAGATGATCCGGGAGGTCAATGGCACCGGCTTCACCACAAATGACTTGCCCTACAAGTTCGAAGCCGGTACGCCAAATATTGCTGAAGCCATCGGCCTCGGAGTTGCCGTCGAGTATCTCGACCGGATCGGCATGGACAAGATCCGGCAGCACGAGAAGGAACTGACCCAGTACGCCACCGACCGGCTACGCGAGCTGGTGGAGATCCAGATTTACGGCCCGCTCGACGCAGAGAAACGCGGCGGGTTGGTCGCGTTCACCTTCGGCGACATTCATCCGCACGATCTCGCGACGATTGCCGACCAACACGGCGTTGCGATCCGCGCCGGTCACCATTGCGCGATGCCGTTGCACAAACATCTCAATCTCGGTGCCACCGCCCGCGCCAGCTTCGCCCTCTACAACACCCGGCAGGAAGTCGACGCCCTGATTCGCGCACTCAAGGAAGCCAAGAAGGTGTTCGGCGCCTGCCCCACCGCCCGCCAGATGGGCTACTGACATTTCCATGCTCGACGACCTTTACCAGCAGATCATTCTCGACCATTACCGGCGCCCCCGGAACAAGGGGAAGTCCGACCCGCACGATTTCGTGGCGAAGGAAAACAACCCCCTCTGCGGCGACGAGATTGAGGTCACCGCGCGGCTCAAGGACGGCAAGATCGAGGAGATCAAGTTTGCCGGGCACGGCTGCGCGATCAGTCAGGCCTCCGCTTCCATCATGACCACGAAGCTCACCGGCAAGACGCTTGCCGACGCGGAGACGTTCATCACCAGTTTCCTGAAGATGATGCGCGGCGAACATTTGTTTGGCGGCAAGGAGCTCGGCGACGCCAAGGCGCTGGAAGGCGTGCTCAAGTTTCCCGTCCGCGTCAAATGCGCCACGCTCGCCTGGCACACGGCGCAGGAAGGCATTACCAGCCTGAAGGACGGCGCCAAATGAAAGAGTCGAACTTCTTCCCGAAGCATTTCACGCTCGAAGAAGCCCGCGCACTCCTGCCGAAGTTGCGCAGCATCTTCCACGACTTGCATCGTCGGCACAACTCGGCGATCGAGATCGGTCAGAAACTCATGGAGATCCAGGAGACCACCGGGGCCGACCTCGGCGGCAAGGAGGTCGATGGCATGGTGATGGATTTCATGCAGGTCAACGCCCAACTCCAACACCTCAAGGATCTGGGCGTGGTGCTCAAGGATTTCAATCGCGGCCTGGTCGATTTCCCCCACCTCCGCGACGGCCGGGAGGTCTATCTCTGCTGGGAACTCGACGAGGACGACATCGAGTTTTGGCACGACATCGACGCCGGCTACGCTGGTCGTGAGCGGCTGTAGGGTGCAGGTCGAACCTTTGACCGGCTGTAGCCGAAGCGTAAGCTTCGGCCGAGGCTCACGCCTCGGCTACAGTGAGGTTGCCCAAAACTTCTAACTGGGCCAACGGCTGTCGCCGCTCTTGCCGGGCGCGGCCACTCGAGAACTACCGGCCGTAATCCCGGCTGCCACTCGCGTCGAAATCCGTCGAGAACGATTGCGGCTTCCATTCGTTGTTCACATCGCGCCGGTAGACATCCCGCTGCACGCGCGTTTTGCCGTCCGGTCCGGTCACGGCGCGCTCCACGATCTTCTGCCGGGGTTGCAGCGGTTCCTCACTCGAATACCGCTCACCGGTAAAGAGTGGCCGTCCGTACTGGATGGTCTCGCGTTCGATCGAGCCGGTCGGGGACTTCGTTTCCTTCGTCTCGACTTTGCCTTTCACCGCCCATGTCGGCCCGATCCGTTCCTGAATGATGCGCTCGGACTGTGTCGTGCCACCACTGGTGCGGACGGTGGTGACTTCCCGACCGGTTTCATTAAGGGAACCGGTGAGATGGTCATACGTGCGAATGTTGCTGGAGATGACACGTTCATTTGGCCCGCGGAAGACTGCCTGTTCCTGCACTTCCCGTTTCGGAACCATCTTGCCGTTCACATCGAGTTCCTGTTCGACGCGCTGGGCGGTGCTGGAACCGTCCGGGTTCTTGGTGACGGTCTCGGCGACGCGACGGTTGAGGACGAGTTCGCCGCTGGAATTGCGGGCATACTCAGCCCGGGAACGTTGCTCACCGGCGCCAGTGCGAGTCACGGTTTCCGTGACCTCCCGGGCGGTGCGGGATTGTCCCTGCCGGTCTGTCTCTTGGATCTGCGTGACCGTGCGTGTCTCAGTGGGGCTGACCTTCTCGGTCACGACGCGTTCACGCTGGGAGGTGAAATAACTGCCATCGGCCAACCGGGTCTGCGTCACGGATTCCGTCTGGCTCTTCGTGTCGCTGAGCTTGCGGGTGGTGGATTCCACCGTCAACGGCACAACGGTGCGATCCATCGTGTCGACGTGGATTTCCGTGCGTTGAAAACCTTTATCCTTGTCGCCCTGTTCGACCGCGACGAATTGCGCCTGGGCAACAACCGGTACGACCAGCCACAACCAGAAATGTTTCATTTGTTCTCCTGTGCTTGCTGCAATCTTTTGGCATCTGCCGGCATTTCGCAAGTGCCAAAGCTGAATGAATAGACCGACAGCCCCCGGGTCTGCGGATACAACCGGAGCTCGTGCGTCCCGTATGGCTGCTTGGCGACCAGGTTATACATCCGCGCGCCATCCACTTTCACATAGCTCTGACCGTCGCCATCGAAGAGGACGTCCGCGCCGGCAACCTCCCTGCGCAAGGGCTGCTCGTCTTGTTTGACGAGTATCTTCATCCAATACACATCCTCCGGCTTCATCACGACGTTGACCTCGGTGGCCCGGTAGTTCAGCGCCAGGAAATCCTCATACACCTCCGTGTCGCGCGTGTGCCGGAGATATTCCGACTGATTTGCCCATTGCCCCACGGCATAGACCGAATCCGACGCCGGCTGTTTCGGGGCCGTGAACATCACCGGGTCGGTGCTCTTCGTCGCCTCCGGGTTGTCCAACCGGCCACGTTCCTGACCGAGGTAAAGTTCCGGGGTGACCGGGTAACAGACCACGCCATCCCGGTCGGTCGGTTCGAGGGGCGCCATCGGGGCGGGAAACTTAATCCGCGGATGCAGTTCATGGAGCAATTCCTGAATCGTCCGCTCCATCACCACGTAGGCGCCCTCGCCGGTATGGTCAAAGCGAATGCGGCCGCGGCGGTCGATGAGGAACTTGCGCGGCCAAAACCGGTTGCCATACGCATCCGCGATCTTGAAGTTGCTGTCGACGACGACCGGGTACGTGATCCCCAATCGCTTCACCGCTTGGAAAACGTTGTGGGGATCCATCGAGAATCCGTACTGCGGGGTATGCACGCCGATGATGACCAGCCCGTGATCGGCGTACCGGCGCTGCCATTCCTTCTGGTACGGTAGCGTCCGCAGGCAGTTCACGCAGCTATACTCAAAGAAATCCACCAGCACGACCTTGCCCCGCAACTCCGCGAGCTTCAGCGGCGGCGAGTTTAGCCATGTCAGACCGCCCTCGAGTTCCGGCGCAACCCGCTGCGGTGCCGCCGGTGGGCTGCGATCGCAGCCTGTGAGCGATGCAACCAACGCCACCGCCAACCATCGCTGCCAGAAGATTCGTCCCCGTCCTCTCACTGTGCGCACTCTCGCCGGGTGACTTTCCAAATGCAAGCGTTCACCGCTGGCACTGCGGACACCAAAACGTCGTCCGCTGAGCCTGCGTGAACTGCTGGATCGGCGTCCGGCACCGCCGGCACGGCTTGCCGGTGCGGTCATACGCGTAAAACTCCTGCACCTTGAAAATCCGCGGTCCGTATGCCAACGCCTTCCGCATCGCCGCCACCAACCCCCGGTGCAACGCCCTCAGTTCCGCGTCGGACAGCCGGCGCGCCGGGCGCCGAGGATTGATCCGCGCCCGCCACAATGATTCTGACGCGTAGATATTCCCCACACCGGCCACCAATGACTGATCGAGCAACGCCACCTTGATAGCCCGTCCGGTGCGGCGCAGTGAGCGCGGGTCAAACTCGCCATTCAGGGGTTCTGGCCCCAGGCTCGCCAACTTCGCCAAAGACGTTACCACTTCGACCGTCCCAAACCGCCGGCTATCCTCCAAGTACGCCGTCGC
>OMJI01000087.1 GCA_900299315.1 Verrucomicrobiota bacterium
ATCAAACCGGCTTAGTACCGGCTGCCGGAGAATTTCCGACCACCGCGGCCGCCGCCGCCGCCGAAATCGCCACGGGGACGATCTTCGCGGGGCTTGGCTTCGTTGACGGTGAGCGCGCGTCCGCCGAGCTGCTGGCCGTTGAGCTGGCTGATGGCCGCGCTGGCTTCCGCCTCGCTGCCCATGGTGACGAACGCGAAGCCGCGCGACTTGTTCGTGAACTTATCCACGATCAATTCGCAGGAGCTGACGGTGCCGGCCTGTTGGAACAGGTCGTGCACTTCGCCCTCGGTGGTGTTGAATGACAGGTTGCCGACAAATAGCTTGGTAGCCATTGTAGTGATTTCTTTCTGCTGCTGTAGGAGGTCTCAGTGACTGTTCCGCGGGATGCGGATTTAGGATTATCACCGAGCTACAAGGCTGACTGACAATCTACCAATCTCACTGCGAACTGCTTCTATCTGCGAGCGCGGAGAAAGTACGCGATTTCCCCGGGATAGCAACAACTAATTTCACCTCCCCCGCATCTGGTGCTATAGAGGATTGTCTGATGAAAAGTTCGGTCCGAGGATTTGTCATGTTCCTGCTAACATTTCTCCTGATCTATGGCGC
Source organism: Verrucomicrobiota bacterium (assembly GCA_900299315.1). Lineage (GTDB taxonomy): Bacteria > Verrucomicrobiota > Verrucomicrobiia > Palsa-1439 > Palsa-1439 > OMJI01. The sequence continues at coordinate 610 of OMJI01000087.1, forward strand.
GGCCCACGCGTTGATCTGGTGGCGGCTCGTGCATCCCCTGAACCTGACTGGCGGCGGCTTGTGGACCGCCCGGCTGACGTTTCTATTCCTCGGGCTGTCATTCCCGGTCATCCACTTCCTGCTCCGGCAACACAACGGCCCGGTCGTCACCGTGGCGAACTTTGCCAGCTCGGTCTGGATGGGAATGGTCGTCTATCTGGTGCTCGTCACGCTGGCGATGGAAATCATCTACGTCATCCGCCCCGGCCCGTGGAAGACCGCCATCGTGGCCACCATCGTTACCGGCATCACGATTTACGGACTCTGGGAAGCGCGCGCCATCGTCATCACGCGATTGCCGGTGGGCATCCCGAACCTGCCGGCACATCTGACCGGCTTCCGCATCGCACAGATTTCCGACGTCCACATGGGCCTGAACGTCCAAGGCGACCGGCTCGAACGGATCGTCACGATGGTCAACGACCTCCAGCCCGACCTCATCGTCATCACCGGCGACCTCGTCGACGCCGAGGCGTTGCACATGGAGGAGATGGTCCACCCGCTGCGCCGCCTGCAAGCGCCGCACGGCACCTACGCCGTCACCGGCAATCACGAGTTCTACGCCGGCGTGGACGCGGCCCAGCGGTTCATCGAATCCGGTGGCGTCGTCATGCTCCGCAACCGGTGGGTCACGATTGCCGGCGATCTCCAACTCATCGGCCGCGACGACCACGCCATCACCCACGTCACCGGCCAGCCGCAGCCGTCGCTCGCGGAAATCACCCGCGGTCTCGACCGTTCCAAGCCGGCCATCCTACTGCACCACACCCCCACGCCAACGCTCGCCGAATTGGAATCGCTCGGCATCCATCTTCAACTCAGCGGCCACACCCACAAGGGCCAGCTCTGGCCGTTCCACTACATCGTCAAACGTGTCTTCACCACCTACTACGGCCTCTTCACCAACGGCGCCGCCACCATCTACGTCAGCCGCGGCACCGGCACATGGGGCCCGCCGTTGCGCGTCGGCGCCCGACCGGAGATCACGCTCATCACGCTCGAGCCGCGCGCTTGAATTGCCGGGGCAAGTCCTCAATACTCCGCGGCCATGAACGGCAAAAATGCAGTGCTCGGCGGCGGCGGGTTTCATCACGTGGCGATTCGCGCTCACGACTTTGACGCGACGGTCCGGTTCTACAAGGATGCGCTCGGCTTCACCGAGAAAATCGCCTGGGGCGAAGGCGACAAACGCGCCGTCATGCTCGACACCGGCGATGGCAACTACATCGAGATTTTCGCGGGTGGGAAGAACGAGCCCAAACCCGAGGGCGCCATCCTCCACTTCGCCATCCGCACGTCCGATTGCGATGCTGCACTCCGCCGCGCTGCCGCCGCCGGGGCGGTGATCACCATGGAACCGGCGAACATTGACATCCCCAGCCGGCCCGGGCCGACACCCGTTCGCATCGCGTTCTGCAAAGCGCCCGATGGGGAAGTGATTGAGTTTTTCCAGAACGAGCTGACTTGACCGTGAAAGTCCGCTGGATCATCCGCATCGTCGTCGTGCTCGGTCTACTCTGGTGGCTGCGCCCCTTGTACGCCCCGCCGAAACCGACCCAACCGGTCAGCATCAGCCCGCAGGATTTCATCACGTGGACGTATCACAGCGCGACGAACGACGCTGTCGTCCAAGAACTCACCGTGTATGGCGACGGACGCTCCCGGCTCCGGCTCACGCGCGTCATGGGCGATCCCGACACGCCCGAGCGTCTGTTCGATTACAAGATTCGGCGCGATAAGGCGACCGGCCTGACGGAATTCACCCGCGAAACAGCGCTTTCCGTTACCGACGCAAAGTCGCTGTTGATCCACGCGCTCTCCGCCGGCGTGCTGGATGTCCGCGACCTGCCCACCCCACCGGCCGAGTGGCTCGAAGTGCGCACCAGCTTTGCCGGTAGCGAACGCCGCTCCACCGGCCCACAAAACCTCAGCGCCGCGTTTGATTGGAATCCGTCCGTCTGGATCACGCGCATCTGGTGGCAGAAAACCGCGCAGGTCATCGCTAATCACCGGGTCGGCAAGCTGCTCGAAAAGAAAGATTTCGTCCTCGTGGACGACAACGGCACGCCCCTCACGCCGAATTGAGCCGGCACTTGTCGTTGGTGGCAATCACGTATTCCGCCACCACTTTGCTGCCGATGAGATGTTCCTGAATGATCCGCTCCAGCACCGCCGGCGTGCACGAGTGATACCAAACGCCTTCGGGGTAAACGACCGCGATCGGTCCCTGCATGCAGACGCGCAGACAATTCGCCTTCGTCCGATACACCACCGGCTCCGGCCCGACGAGATTCAGTTCCTTCAACCGCCGCTTGAGATATTCCCAAGATTCGAGCCCGGCCGCCTTCGCACAACACTTCGGCTCCGTCTGGTCCGCGCAGAGAAAGATGTGCCGCCGGTATTTGTCCAAACCGAGCGCTGCGGAGACTTTGGCGAGTTCACTCATGTTTGTTTGGGACGAATCTTGCCGGTGAGAAGTGATTCCATTTGTGCGGTCAGTCGCAGTTCCCGCGCCCAACGCCAGAGATATTCCAAGTCCAGTTTGCCTCCCTGCACCGCAATGACTCCGGCCGCGTCCCCGAGTTGCCGATCCGGCTTCAGCAGCCAGAAGTCGACTTTGAGCGCGGACCGCGTGTCGATCATGTTGAACTGATGCGGCGGCTGGTAGGCGGAGCGGATGCTAACCTCGTCCACGTAATAGTCGCCGCGAAACTCCGCCACGAGCCGGTCGACGTCAGTGGGTGGAAGTTGCACAACAAAATCCAAATCATGCGTGGTCCGCGGAATCCCCCAGTAGTTGCTGACCATCGAGCCGGTCAGCATGTAAGAGACGGCTGCGCGGTTCAACCGCCGCAGGCAATCAACGAGTAATTCGCGTTCCGTCACGATTGGTAAGCCAGCCGCAAACGCTCGTGCAGCAGCCGGTCAACTTCGCTTGTGGTTGCGTCGGGATGTTCGCGTCGAATTCCCTCCCGCGCGAGGTCGCAGGCGAACTCATGCAGGTCCAGCGCAATGGCAAGCCGTTGCTCACCGGTCATTTGCCGGTACTTCTTGATTTGCATCTCGCTGGCCGCTTGCGGTGTCATCGCCCGGTAAGTTAGCAGTGCATTCCGCCGTCAGGCAAGTGCCCGCCGGCGCGTGATGGCGTGGTTGTAGACTTCGACGTATTTCTGTGCGGATTCCTTCCAGGAGAAATCCTTCGCCATCGCCTGCCGGCGGAGTTGCCGGATGTGGTGCGGGCGATCGAACCACGTCGAGACGGCCCAGCCGATGGTGTAGTAGAGCGCCAGCGGCGTCGGGTCCCAGAACTTGAAGCCGGTACCCGCGCCGTTGGCTTCGTTGTAATTCTCCACGCTGTCGTGCAGCCCACCGGTGGCGCGGACGATCGGGAGTGTGCCGTACTTCAACGAGTACATCTGGTTCAGACCGCACGGTTCGTAGAGCGACGGCATCAGAAAGAAATCGCTACCGGCCTCGATGAGGTGGCTCAGGTTGATGTCGAACCCGATGAAGCTGCCGACGCGACCGGGATACATACTGGGGAGCCGACGGAAAATCTCCTCCGTCGCAGGATCACCGGAACCGAGGACGACGAATTGCATCTGCATGTCACGCAGCGCGCGCGGCAAAATCTCGGCGAGCAGGTTGAAGCCCTTCTGCGGCGCGAACCGCGAGACGACGCCGAACAACGGTACGCGTTCGTCCACCGCCAAGCCGAGCCGTTTCTGCAACTCCGCCTTGCAGATCGCCTTGCCGGCCATGTCGGCGGCGGTGTAGCGGGCGGGGATGTGCAGGTCGGTGGTCGGGTTCCAGTGTTCGTAATCGCAGCCATTCAGGATGCCGAAGAAATCATCTCGCCGGTTGGTCACGTACGGCGCCAACCCCATCCCGCCGATCGGATCGAGAATCTCCTGCGCGTGCGTCGGCGAGACGGTCGTGATCGCATCGGCAAAATGAATTCCGGCCTTGAGGAGATTGATCTGGCCGTAGGACTCAAACTTCTCCGCCGTGAAATGCTCAAGCCCCACGCCGAGGTACGGGTAGAGGCTGGCCGGGAAGTATCCCTGATAGCCGATGTTGTGGATCGTCAGCACGCTCGCCGTGTTGGAGAGCGGCGACAGGATCCGGTCCCACGTCTTCAAGAACGCCGCCACCGGCGACGTGTGCCAGTCGTGGACGTGCATCACGTCGGGATAAAACTGCTGGTCCTTCGCCGCCTGCATCCCGGCCTTGGACAGCATCGCGAACCGCCAACCGTCGTCCTCGTAACCGTAGATGCCATCCCGGCCAAAATAGGAATCGAACTCCACGAACCACACCGGCACCTCGTCATCCATCCGCGCCTGATGCAAGCCGCACCAATGCTCGGCGTTCGCGCCCATGTGGACGCACGTGGACGAGAACCGCGCCACCCGGTGTTTCCCCCGGTCGATCGACCGGTACAACGGCATCACCACCCGCGCATCGTGTCCCATCCGCCGCAACGCCTTCGCCAGCCCCGCCACCACATCCCCCAGACCACCGGTCTTCGCATACGGCGCACACTCGGCCGCGATGAAGAGGATTTTCAAACCAGATGCCGGCAGCGCTTGGTAGGGCGCGACCGCCGGGCGCGCCGCCGCAGGCGCCTTCGGGAAAAGCTTCGTCACGTCC
>OMJI01000088.1 GCA_900299315.1 Verrucomicrobiota bacterium
CGTTGACCGGGACGAGCGGGTACAGCGGGGCGACGACAATCAACGGTGGCGTGGTGAACATGCAGAACGCGTCGGCGTTGGGTACGACGGCTGGTGGGGTGACGGTGGCCAGCGGCGCGGCGTTGCAATTGCAGGGGGGGATCGCGGTGGGGGCGAAGGGGTTGACGATCTCTGGTACGGGGGTGAGCAGCGATGGCGCGTTGCGGAACATTTCGGGGAACAACTCGTACGCCGGTGGGATCGTGTTGGCGGCGGCGTCGCGGATCAATTCGGACGCGGGCGTGCAGACGTTGAGCGGAGGGATTACAGGCGGGTTTGGGCTGACGGTGGGCGGGGCGAGTGACACGACAATCAGCGGAGCGATTGGGACGGGCGGGAACACGGTGACGAAGGACGGGGCGGGTGTGACGACGTACAGCGGTTCGAGTGCGAACACGTATAGCGGGCTGACGACGGTGAACGGCGGGCGGTTGGACTTGAACAAGAGCGTGGCGAACGGCGCGATTGCCGGCGCGCTGACGGTGGGCGGGAGTGGGACGGCGCGCTTGCTGGCAGCGGATCAGATCGCGGACACGTCAGCAGTGACGGCGAACGGGACGCTGGACTTGAACAGCTTCAGCGAGACGATTGGATCCTTGGCTGGTTCCGGTAATGTGACTCTGGGCGGCGGGAATCTAACGGTCGCCAACACGTCGGCTGCTACCTTCTCGGGCGCTATCAGTGGCGCCGGTAACTTCACGAAGAACGGCTCCGCGACGCAGACGTTGAGCGGCGGCAACACGTATAATGGCAGCACGACAATCAATGCGGGGGCGCTGCAAGTCGGCGCGAACAACGCTTTGCCGACCGGTACGAGCGTGACTTTGGCGAACGCCACCGGTGCGGCTTTGGACCTGAACGGCAATAACCAGACGATCTCGGCACTCTCGGGTGGCGGTGCCACCGGCGGCAACGTGACGTTGGGCACGGGCGTTTTGACAGTCAATCAAACCTCTTCGACGTCGTTCGGCGGTCAGTTGACCGGTGCGGGTGGTTTGACGAAGAACAACACCGGTACGCTGGTGTTGACGGCGGCCAGCAGCGGTTACACCGGCGCGACGACAATTGGTGGCGGCGTGTTGCAGGTCAACTCCGGTGCGTCCATTGCGAATTCGGCGGTGACAATCAACAGCGGCACGTTCGTGTTGAACGGCACGTCCGGCAACGTTGCGGTCAACAGCGGCGGGTGGCTCCAAGGCAGCGGAACGTTGGGCATCTTGAGCGGGAGCGGCTTCGTCAGCCCTGGCAACAGCCCCGGCATCCAGACGGCGACGCAGTTCGACCCGACCGGCGGCGCGGACTTCGGATTTGAGTTCACCGCGACCGGCGATCCGACGTGGAGCAACGCCAGCGCGAGCGTGAACGACGTGGAGCGGTTGACGAGTGGCACGGCGCCTTTCGCCTTCAACCTCGATCTGAACAACGTCCTAAACGTGTACTTCAACGTAACGACGATGGCGAGTGGTAACACATTCCGCGGTGGTTTCTACACCGACCGGAACAGCGACTTCACGACGTTTGTGTCCGGTGCCTCGTATAACTACTACGTCAAGGGCGACGGCAACGGCGGCGTTACGTTCAATGGCGTGAACTACTACGCGTTGTCCAGCTACTATCCGTTGCTCGGTGTGACGAAGTCCGTTACCCAGGTCGCGTCCGCCAACTTCAGCGGTGGCACGATCAACAATGGCTGGGTGCAGCAGTTCCAGATCACCGAGCAGCCTCTCAGCATCCCTGAGCCGTCGGCGATCTTCCTCTACGTTGTTGGCGCGGGATTGTTGGTGCGCTTCTGGCGGAAGCGGCGGTAGAACGGGCGAAGAAAAGTGTTGTGACGACAGCCGCGCTTGCCAAGCGCGGCTGAAGTCGTTTAGGGTCGAAACATGGCGCAGAAAATCGAGGTCCCGGCTGTAGTGACTGAAAAGACATATGTCGGTAAGGTCAGCTTCCCGGCGACAACACCGGAGCGCTTGTACGACCTCTTGGAGTTTCCTCAAGACCTTTTTAAGCTCGCCGACAAACTCGGGCTCGATGAGCGCGCCATTCGATTGCTTTTGGCGATGCTCCAAGGCAAATGGGCACTGTCGGTTGTCGTCAATACGCAGCGCTGGGCCGTGCAGACCGGGCTGCAGTATGCCGATATGGATGAAATCGTTCGCGATTTGGTGGCCAAGAACTATGCCCAACTCGGCGAGCGACTCGAATTGTACCGGCTCTGGATCTGCCTGCTCCACATCAAGGGCATCCGCTTCATCCGAGCGTAGCCCGGTCTTCAGCGCGGCTCTTGAGCGAAGGCGCTACTTCTTCTTCTCTTCCTTGAAGAGCTTGTACTCGACGCTGTCCACCAAGGCTTCCCAACTGGCCTCGATGATGTTCTCGTGGACGCCTACCGTGCCCCAGGTTTCCTTGCCGTCGGTGCTTTCGATGATGACGCGCGTCTTGGCGGCTGTGCCGCTGCCGCCGTCGAGGATGCGGACTTTGTAATCCACCAACTGCACCTCGGCGATCTTCGGGTAGGATTTTGTCAGCGCTGCACGGAATGCCCGGTCGAGCGCGTTGACCGGGCCATCGCCCTCGGCGACGGTATGGACGATCTCGCCGTGGACTTCGAGTTTCACGCTGGCCTCGACGATGTGATGACCGTCGGCACCACGTTTATCCATCACAACCCGGTAGGCAAGGAGTTTGAAGAAGGGTTTGTGTTTCTTCAAAAACTTCTGCACGAGGATGTGGAAGCTCGCGTCGGCGGACTCGTATTCGTAGCCGTCATGTTCGAGCTGCTTCAACTGGGCGAGGATCTCCTTCACCTCCGGTGTGCCTTTGTTGAGATCCATGCCCAACTCGTGAGCCTTCATCATGATGTTGCTGCGGCCGCTCAACTCGCTGACCAGCACCCGCCGATGGTTGCCGACGGTCTCGGGCTCGATGTGCTCGTAGCTGCGCGCCACTTTCTCGATGGCATTCACGTGGATGCCGCCTTTGTGGGCAAAGGCCGTGGCGCCAACAAATGGCTGCCGGATGTCATGCCGGACATTCGCGAGATCATCGACAAACATCGAGAGCTCCCGGAGGTGCCGGACGTTCTCCTTCGTGATGCAGGGGATGCCCATCTTCAAGACGAGGCAGGGGATGACGCTCGTGAGATTGCAGTTCCCGGTCCGCTCGCCGTAACCATTCATCGTCCCCTGGACCTGGGACGCTCCGTTTTCGATGGCCACCAGCGCGTTGGCGACGCCGACACCGCAGTCGTTATGCGTATGGATGCCGACTTTGCAAGTCAGCGTCTTCCGGATCTCTGCGGTGATGCGGGCGACCTCGCTGGTCATCGTGCCGCCGTTGGTGTCGCAGAGCACGACGTAATCCGCGCCGGCATCCTGAGCGGCTTGGACGCACGCCAATGTGTACCGGGGATCGTCCTTGTACGCGTCGAAGAAATGTTCGGAGTCGTACATGACTTCCTTGCCGAGCTCCTTGAAGTACCGGACGGAGTCCCGGATCATGGCCAGATTCTCCTCCGGTGTGGTGCGAATCACTTCGGCGACGTGCAAGGACCACGTCTTCCCGACGAGCGTGACGACCGGTGTCTGGGCTTGCACCAGCATGTCGATCTGCGGGTCGGCTTTGCAGGTGGTGTTTGCCCGGCGCGTGCTGCCAAACGCTGCGATCCGGGCACCCTTAAATTTCCGACCGGCCGCGGCAGTGAAGAATTCCATGTCCTTCGGGTTAGAGCCCGGCCAGCCACCCTCGATGTAGTGGACGCCAAACGCATCCAGGCGCTCCGCAATCCGAATCTTGTCCGCGCTCGAAAAGGAGATACCTTCGCCCTGTGCGCCATCGCGCAACGTCGTGTCGTAAATGGTAACTGCGGATTTCATCGGTGCCGGGGAGAGTAGGGGATTGCCCCGAGGTGGTCAAGGCGGCGGGTTGCGGAGAACGCCGTTGTGCGGGGGATGGGCGCATGCTAACCTCGCCCGTGATGAAAATCTTGATGCGGTTGTGGGTTTTGATGCTGGTCGCAGTTCCCGTGGTGACGCAGGCGCAGGTGACCGTGTCGGTTTCGACCCCGGCCGATAATTACCTCGTGTACGAAACGGTGCCGGTCGTCGTCACGGTGCGCAACATCACCGGTCGCACACTGGAATTGCGCGGCGACGAAAAGGAATCGTGGCTGAGCTTCCTCGTGACCGACGGGAGTGGCCGGGAAGTCTTGAGTACCGGCAAGGTGCCCGAGGCGGGAACGGTCTTGATCCCGCCCGGGGATTCCGTCAGCCGGACGTTCAACCTCACCCCGCTGTACGAATTGCGCGAGCGCGGCTCGTACCGGGTGCGCGCGGAAGTCACAACCGAGGCCATTCACGTCGTGTCGTTGCCCACGCGAGTCAATCTCTTCAACGGTCAGGAAATCTGGCGGCAAACGGTCGGGATTGCCGCCCCCGGGGACAAAACGGACTCCTACCGGCTTTACCGCCTGCTTCTCAAACGCGGCACCGATGGCACGCAGCTCTACGTCTCGGTGGAGGAAGACAAGGCTGGAGTTGTTCACGGAATCTACTCGCTCGGAACGATCATCGGGTTGGGAGAGCCGGCGGCGCGCGTCGATACCCGCGGGAATCTACACGTCCTGCACCGCAACGGTGGCCGCACGTATGGCTATCATGAAATCGGACCTGACGCGGCGCTGGTGGAGGAAGCCAATTACGCCGAGCTCCAGTCCGCCCCCGAGTTGGTAGCCGGTGGCGATGGGATGGTCACCGTTCAGGGCGGGCAGAAGATGGTACCGGCTTCCGAGCGAATTTTGACGCCGGAGGAGTTAAATCCTCCTCCGCCCCCACCGGCCAAGCCAACGAAGAAGTGGTGGCAATTCTGGCGGAGTGATTCCGCAACCCGACCGGCCAAGAAGTAGGCACGGATCAGGCGACGTCCCGGCGGCGCTCAGTCGCGCTGAGCACACGGATGGCCCGGTCGTCATCGGTCGTCTTGAACACCGCCCAGAACTCATCGCTGCCCGAACTGGAAGCGTAGGAGTACAGGATGTCGATCCCCGACCGGCTCAGGTGAAATCCCAAGTTCGCTGCCGCTCCCACGCTGTCGGTTTCGCGCACGAGCACGACCGGATTGGCTTTGCAGGTGAATCCCCTGCCTTCCAAACCGCGTTTGGCAACAGCCGGGTCATCCGCCACCAGCAGCACGACAAACTCCTCCCGGTCGGCGTAACTGCAATACGCCAGTACGTTGCAACCCCACCGCGCCACTTCGGCAAGGACGTCCGGCAGGGAAGCGCGCCGTTGATTGACGCGAACCATCAGTTCCACCTGTTGGCATACCACCGGCATCAGTTATCCCCCGCGTTCAGCATACGAGCGACCGCAGGAAATTCAACTGGCTAGGAGATTCCACTCAAGGCCGACCGGGCGGCGTGTTCATCGCGGGCCAGTTGAGCGCGCAGCGCCGACAACGAATCGAATTTCTGTTCCGCCCGCAGTTTGCTGCAGAATTCGACCTCCAAGTCCTGCCCGTAGAGGTCGCCGGTAAAGTCGAGGAGGTGCACTTCCAGCCGGTGTTCCGAGGCATCGGCTTGAACGGTGGGGCGGACGCCGATGTTCGCCATCCCCGGATGCACCGCCTGACCGATATGGACGCGCACGGCATAGACACCGTTGGCCGGTAGGACTTCGTTGTGGGGATTGATGTTGGCCGTGGGGTAACCGAGCTGCCGGCCGAGGGTGTCGCCACGGACGACCGTACCGAGCACCGAGAAGCGCCGGCCGAGCATGGCTTGCGCCCGGTCGAGATTCCCGTGGAGGACATGTTGGCGCACGGCCGTGGAACTAATCATCTCGTCGCCAACCGTCACCGAGGTGATTTCCTCCGCCACGTAACCATATTGCGGTCCGAGCCGGGCAATGAGGGCGACATCCCCGGATCGATTGTGACCAAACCGGAACCGTGACCCGACACAAATGCGTTTCAAGCTGTGTGCCGACCGGGCGACGGTGTCGATGAAATCTGTCGGCGAGGTATTGGCAAGCTGCTGATCGAAGCGCAGGACAAGGCACGCATCCACGCCCAACGCAGCGATCAGCCGTAGTTTGTGAGCCGTGGACGTCAGCAGGGGCGGCGCCTTGGTGGGCGCCAAGACGCGCACGGGATGCGGGTCGAATGTCAGCACTACCGCCGTCCCGCCAGCCGCCCGGGCCGCTTCCCGGGCTTGGCCGATGACGCGTTGGTGGCCGAGGTGAACGCCGTCAAACACGCCGATGGCAAGGCAGACATCGTGACTGACCTTGGCCAGTTCGTCGAATGTGTGGACCACTTGCATCGCGTCAGAGCGACTTGGCGAGTTGAAGGACGGGGACGATGTGCTTTTCCAGTTCGGGCCGCGATAGGTCGAAAATCTGGTCGAGCGTCTGCGCATTGGCGACGTCGAGTTTCCCGGAGCGAGTGCGGCGCAGTTCCGCCAGATGCGCACCGCACCCCAAGATCTCGCCGATGTCGTGGCAGAGGGTGCGGACGTAGGTGCCTTTGGTGCAGGTGACGCGCAGCTTCACATCCGGTAGCTGGAAGTTGAGAATGGTGAGGTCGTAGATGTGGACGAGACGCGGTTCGCGCTCGATGGTCTTACCTTTGCGGGCCAGTTTGTAGAGCGGCGTTCCTTGGTGCTTCACGGCGCTGATCATCGGTGGGATCTGTTGAATGTCGCCGCGGCACTTCTGGAGAACTGCATCGAGGTCAGCCTGCGTGAGGGAGGGTACCGGCTTCTCGGCGAGAACGGCTCCATCAGCGTCGTGTGAATCGGTGGCGATGCCGAGCCGCATGACGCCCTCGTAGGTCTTGTCGTCGGACATGATGCGGTCCTGCAATTTCGTGGCGCGTTCGAGGACGATCACCAACAGACCGGTCGCCAGAGGGTCGAGTGTGCCGCAGTGACCGACTTTCTTGAACCCGAAGTGACGGCGGATCCGGTCGACCACATCATGCGAGGTCAGGCCGGAGGGCTTATCGACCAGCAAAGCGCCATCGGACGATGTGAATTCCGGGAGCATTAGATTCCGGCCGCGCGAATTTCCGCCCGGACAGCTCGCAACACGCGCCGCTCGACTTCCGAAGGTCGACCGGGGATGCGCGCCCCCGCGGCCTCCCGGTGTCCGCCGCCGCCAAAGACTCTGGCGATCGCGTTGGCGTCAACCTTGGCGTTCTTGGACCGGAGGCTGATGCGAATCTTGCCGGGTTCGTTGAGTTCCTCGAAGAGAATAGCGACAACCACGCCGTCAATCGACCGGGCGTAATCAATCACGCCTTCGGTGTCTTCGCGTTTGGCGCGGGACTCCTCGAACATTTCCTTGGTGATCCAGTAGTAAGCGATCCTTTTCCGGTCGGCCAGCTTCAGGTCGGCCAAGACTAACCGGAGCAGATGCAGCCGCGCGTAGGGATAGCTCTCGTAAACGTGGTGGCTGATTTTGCCAACGTTCAGCCCCGTCCCCACGAGTTGGGCGGCGACGTGCAGGCATTCCGCCGTCGTGTTCGCGTAACTGAAGGAGCCGGTATCGGTGGAGATGGCTGCGAAGAGGCAGGTCGCAATGTCGCGCGTCAGGGGAAACCCACCGCGACGGATGAGGTCGAACGCAATCTGGCCCGAGGCTGGGGACGAGGGGACGATCCAGTTGATGTCGCCGAAGCGGTCGTTGCTGACGTGGTGATCGATGTTGATGAGGTGTTTGCGGCTGGCAATCTTCTCGGCGGCGGTGCCGACGCGTTGCCAGTTGGAGGAATCGATGGAGATGACCACGTCGAACTTCTGCGGCTTGGCCGGTGGGTTGCGGATCAACGACGCCCCGGGAAGGAAATGGAACTTGGTCGGTACGGCATCGTCATTCCAAGCTGCGACGCGCTTGCCGATTTTCTTCAGCATCAGCACCAAGGCGAGTTGGGATCCAACGGCATCGCCATCTGGCCGGTAGTGGGTCAGGATGAGGAAACTGCGCTCGCGGCGGATGATGTCACAGATCTGATGGACGGGATTGCTCATGGGGTAGGGGGACCCAATTCGTCGAGGAGATGTTCGATGCGCGCGGCGTGGGTTTCTGTTTCGTCGAGGAAGAACGTCAGGCGCGGGGTGTACTTGAGGACGATCCGGTGGGCGAGCTCGCGTTGAATCTCTCCATGCCGATCCCGGAGGGTCGCCAACGCTCGTTTCCGTTGGTCGGGAGTGCCGATGACGCTGACGAAAATGCGGCCTTCCTTGAGGTCGGGGCTGATCTCCGCGCCGGTCACTGTGATAAACCCGCAGTCGGTGAAACTGTAACGTTCCAGGATCTCGCCAATCTGTTCTTTGACCAGTTTGGATACGCGCTGGATGCGGTGATTGCTCATCTTGACCAGAACCCTCCCGGTGCCCTGACCGGGGCTACAACTTGGCGGCAACCTTCTCGACGCTGAAGCACTCGATGACGTCACCGGGCTGATACGCGTCGTAATTGTCGAAGCGCAACCCGCACTCCGAGCCGGCCTTGACCTCCTTCACATCGTCCTGGAAATGGCGCAAGCTGGCGAGCTTGCCCTCGTATTGCACGGCGCGCCGGCGCAGCAAGCGGAACCGGGCGCTGCGCGCCAAACGTCCGCTCGTCACCAGGCAACCGGCAACCTTGGGCCCCTTGGACAGCTCGAACACCTGCCGGACTTCGGCCTGACCAACCACGGTTTCCTTCGCTTCCGGGCTGAGGAGGCCTTCCATGGCTTCCTCGACCTGCTCGAGCAACTCGTAAATGATGGTGTACAGCTTGATCTGGACGCCTTCGCCCTTCGCGACATCGCTGACGCCGCTCTCCAGTTTCACGCGGAACCCGACGATGATCGCCCGGGAAGCGCTCGCGAGCAGGACGTCGTTTTCCGTGATGCTGCCCACCGCGCCGTGAATGACTTCGAGCTTCACTTTGTCATCCGGTAGCTTGCTGAGAGACTCCTGGATGGCTTCCAGTGAACCTTGCACATCCGCTTTCACAACCAGGTTGAGCGTCTTGGTGTCGCCGGTGGCCGCGCCGCCGAGGATATCCTCGAGTGTGACACGTGGTGACTTGTCGGCCGGGCTGGCGCGTTCTTCGAGTTGGCGCTGCTCGCTGAGCGCGCGGGCTTCCTTGTCGTTGCGCATCACGGAGAACTCGGCACCGGCTTCCGGCACGCCGGACAACCCGACGATCTTCACCGGGGTGGCCGGGCCAGCCTCCTTGACCCGCTGGCCCTTCTCGTTGATCAACGCGCGAATCTTCGCCCAGTGCGGTCCGCAGATGATCCCATCGCCCACCTTGAGCGTGCCTTTGTTGACCAGCACGGTGGCGGTCGCACCCATCCCCGGCTCCATCTGCGCTTCGATAACGTTCCCCTTGGCGGGCGCGCGCGGATTGGCTTTCAGCTCGAGCATTTCCGCCTGCAACAAAATCATTTCGAGAAGCTGATCGAGCCCCTTCTTCGTGGTTGCGGAAACTTCGCAGGTGATGACGTCGCCGCCCCATGATTCGGGCGAGAGTCCCTGTTCCTGCAATTGCTTGCGGACCCGGTCGGGATTGGCGGCCGGGAGGTCGCACTTGTTGATGGCCACGATCGGCGTGATCTTGGCGGCCTTCGCGTGATTGATGGCTTCGAGTGTCTGCGGCATCAGACCGTCGTCAGCGGCCACGACCAGCACAACAATGTCGGTGACGTTCGCGCCGCGCGCCCGCATCTTCGTGAACGCTTCGTGGCCGGGAGTGTCGAGGAAGGTGATCGACTTGTTGTCGTGTGTGTGGACGACACTGGCGCCGATATGCTGGGTGATGCCACCGCTTTCGCCGGCGGCGACGTTCGTCTTGCGGATCGCGTCGAGCAACGACGTTTTGCCATGGTCGACGTGACCCATGAACGTGACGACCGGCGGTCGAGTCAGCAAATCCTCCGGCTTCTCGCCGGTCTCGGGCTCGACGACCTTTGGCGGCTTCGGGGCGTGGACAATACCGGCCCCGCGCTCGCGCCGCTCCAGTTCGAAAAGAAATCCATGCCGGTCGCAAATCTTGCGGGCCACATCTTCGCCGATGGTCTCGTTGAGGTTGGCGAAGACATTCAGTTCCATCAACTCCATGAGAAGCAGGTGCGGCTTCTTGCCGATACGCTGGGCCAAATCCCGGACGATCACCGGTGGCTTCATGTGGATGACTTTGTTGCCCTTGTCGTCCACCACGAATGGCGGTTCGGCCGGTGCGACGGGTCCCGCAGGCGCTACCGGTTTGGGCGGAGCGATGACGACTGCCCTGTTCGGTGGGGCGACGACCTTTGGCGGGGGCGGGGCTACCGGCTTGCTGACGACGCGGACAGTCGGGGTCGGAGCCGCGGGCGCAGCCGCAGCGGCAACTACCGGAACGGGTGCAGGCGGTGGAGGGGTAACGACTACCGGCTTGGGCGGTTCGGGAGGCGGTGCGGCAACAACCGGTGGCGGCGGCGGTGGAGGTGGCTCAGGGGCCGGTGGTGCCGCCGGTGCCGGCGGCGGAGGCGGAACGTAGCCGTGCTCCTTCTCGATCGCTTCCGCGGTGATTTTGTCCACGGTGCTGGAGTGGCTCTTCACCGGGTAATTCATGGCATGGAGCTTGTCGATCATCTCCTTGTTGGAGAGACCGCAGCGTTTGGCCAAGTCGTGGACGCGAATGCTCATTGTGCCTGTTCTTCAGCCCCGGGTGATCGTTTTTCAAGCTCCGCATTTGCCGCCTGCAGGACGGCAGCCGCTTTTTCCTCGCCGAGGATTTCAGCCAAGTCGGTTTGCTCGGCGGCGAGCAAGCCTTCGAGGGAGTGGAAGCCGGTCTTGACCAGCACGTCGGCTGTCTCCTTGTCGATGCCGGGAATGGCCGCCATTTCGGCGACCGCCCGGGCGACGCGTTCCTCGAAGCCGAGGGCGGCGGTTTCTTCCTTCTCGATCTCGATGCTCCAGCCGGTGAGCTTAGAGGTGAGGCGGGCGTTCTGGCCCTTCTTGCCAATCGCGAGCGAAAGTTGGTCGGGATCGACGATGATTTTGACGGTGTGCCGGCCTTCATCGACGACGAGGTTCTTGAGCTTGGCCGGGGCAAGGGCGTTCGTGACGAATTGCCGGACGTTGGAGTCCCACCGGGTGATATCGATCTTTTCGCCGGCGAGTTCGCGGACGATATTCTTCACGCGCATGCCTCGCATGCCGACGCACGCGCCGACCGGGTCGACTTTGTCGTCCTTCGAGACAACTGCGATCTTGGTCCGGTAACCAGCTTCGCGCGCGATGGCGCGGATCTCGACCGTCTTGTCGGCGATCTCGGTGACTTCCAGTTCAAAGAGGCGCTTCACGAAATCCGGGTGGCTGCGGGAGAGGACAATCTCCGGCCCGTGGGAGGCGTTGTTGACGCTGAGAATCAAGGCGCGAACCCGGTCGCCTGGTTGATATTCCTCGGTCGGGACACGCTCCCGGCTGGGCATCACGGCCTCGATCTTGCCGAGGTCCACGATCACGTCGCTGCGTTCAAAGCGGCGGACGGTACCGGAGATGATGTCGCCAGCGCGGTCTTTGAACTCGCCGAAGACCATGTTCTTCTCCACCTGCCGGATACGCTGGAGCATGGCCTGCTTGGCGGTCTGGGCGGCGATGCGGCCGAAATCCTTGGGAGTTACTTCGACTTCAATGGACTCGCCCAGTTGGATGTTGGGCTGACGGCGACGGGCGTCGGTAAGGGTAATTTCATCGTGCCGGTTCTTGACCGCTTCGACGACAAGCAGCTTGGCATAGGCACGGATTTCCCCGGTCTTGCGGTCCATCTCGACGCGAACTTCACGGGCCGGGCCGACGCTTTTCCGGGAGGCTTGCAGAACGGCTTGTTCGATGGCCTGAAAGAGTTCCTCGCGGTCGATGCCCTTCTCGCGCTGCATGTAATCGAGTCCTGCGATGAGTTCCGCGTTCATGTCGCCTCGTTCAATTTTTGTTGGTTCTGCCGTTTTGGGGAACAAAAAAGTGGGTTTATGACCCACTGATCCGTTACGTCCCACCGTTCTTCGTTCGGGACTATAGGGGAACACGGAAAACTGGTCAAGCCCTGTCCGGCGGAAAAAGGTCGCGGGACAGGCTGGCGTTGCTAAGATGCGCGCCATGAACTTGCCGAACAAACTCACCATCGCCCGGATCGGGATGACTGGCTTGTTTGTGGCGGCCATGTTGTTGCCGGCAGAAGGTTTGATTCGGACGCATTTCCCACTCGGCAAGACGTTGGCGCTCGGATTGTTCATCTTGGCGAGCCTGACGGACTGGCTGGATGGCTGGCTGGCGCGGCGGCACGGCTTGGAGACGACGTTTGGCGCGCTGATGGATCCGCTGGCGGACAAGGTCCTGGTGGTGGCGGCATTCATCTGTTTCATCGAGCAGCCGGCGATGCGCGGTGCACCACATGACGGGCCGCTGGTGCAGGCGTGGATGGTGTTGCTGATTGTTGCCCGGGAATTTCTCGTTACCGGCCTGCGCTTGGTGGCGCGCGAGAAGGGCGTCGTCCTGAAGGCCGAGCGGCTCGGGAAACACAAGACCATCTCCCAGATGGTCACGATCATCTTTGTGCTGGGAGGTCTGGCCGCCCGGGAAGACTGGAATTGTCTTGGGTATGAGTGCGCCAAGTTCGATGCGATGTTCTGGCGGCTGACACTCGGATTGATGTTCGTCGTGGTTGCCGTGACGCTCTGGTCAGGTATTGCCTATCTGGCGAAGAACCGCAAACTCCTGCTCGAACATGCGTGACCGGCTGATCAAATTCTTGGCGACCGGCTTGGGAGTCGGGTACACACCGCTGGCACCGGGATTGGCCGGCTCCTTGGTTGGGCTGGGATGGTGGTGGTTGGCGCGGGACGCTTTGTGGCTCATCCCGGTGGGGGCGATCATCGCGGTGGGGATCGCCGATTGGGCGGCCAAGCTGATGGGGCATCTGGATCCGCCGAGTGTTGTGATTGATGAAATCTGTGCCGTGCCGATTGCGTTGCTGGGTCTCACACACCGGTGGGAACTGATCACCGCGTTCCTGCTCTTCCGGCTCTTCGACGTCTGGAAGCCATGGCCGATCCAGCAGCTTCAGGCCTTGCCTGGAGGCTTGGGAATCGTGGCTGACGATTTGTTAGCGGCTGGCTACGCTTGCGCCTTCACGCAAGGCATCGGATTGCTCATCAGCCGATTTGCTTGAGAAACGCCTCGAGCTGGCCGGTATCGAAGTTGGCCAACACTTTCCCATCGATCACAATGGTCGGTACGTAATGCTGTCCGCTCAGCCGAATCATCTCTTCGTTCGCCGCGACATCCTTGCCGACGTCAATCTCAGTGAAGGCGAGGTTGTGAGCTTTCAAGTATTCCTTGGCGTCCAAACACCAGCCGCAGAAATGCCGGGAGTAGAGGGTAATCTGTTTCATTGTCTTTAGCTTGGATGACGCTATAAAATCTCGGTTCTATGGAAAACGCAAAAATTTTGGTCGCCGACCCCATCTCGCCCAAGGGTGTGGAACTGCTGCGGGCGAACCCTCAATTTGCCGTCGACGTGAAGACCGGCCTGAAAGAGGACGCGCTGCTGCCGATCATTGGCGAATATGACGCGCTGATTGTGCGTTCGCAGACGAAGGTCAATGCCAAGGTCATCGCCGCCGCCAAGAAGCTGCGTGTCGTCGGCCGGGCGGGGGTGGGGGTGGACAATGTCGATGTCGACGCCGCCACCAAGCGTGGCATCATCGTGATGAACACCCCGGGCGGCAACACGATCTCCACCGCCGAACACACGTTTTCCATGATGATGGCTCTTTCCCGCAACATCCCGCAGGCTTGTGCCTCGATGAAGGCCGGGAAGTGGGACCGCAAGTCTTTCGAGGGCGTGGAACTCTTCAACAAGACACTCGGCATCGTCGGCATGGGCCGCATCGGGGGCGAAGTCGCGCGCCGGGCGATTGCGTTCGGGATGCGCGTGCTGGCGCACGACCCGTTCTTCAGCGTGAGCCGCGCGAAGGCGTTGCAGGTCGAGGTGGTCGAACTTGAACAAATCTACACGCAGGCCGATTACATCACCGTCCACGTCCCGATGACCGACCAGACCAAGGGAATGATCAACAGCGACACCATCGGCAAAATGAAGAAAGGGGTCCGGCTCATCAACTGCGCCCGCGGCGGAATCATCAACGAGACCGACCTGCTCGCCGCCATCAAGTCCGGGCATGTTGCCGGTGCTGCGCTGGACGTGTACGAGGTTGAACCGCCCCCGGCCGACTGGCCGTTACGCGATGTGCCGCAGGTAATCACAACCCCGCATCTTGGTGCGTCGACCCACGAAGCGCAGGAATCAGTCGGCATCGAAGTCGCCGAACAAATTGCCGAGGTGTTGGCCGGTGGGACGATTCGTAACGCCGTCAACATGCCGTCGCTGGATGCGAAGACGTTGTCCACGTTGCAGCCGTTCTTGTCGTTCGGCGAAAAGATGGGACGGCTGGTGGCGCAGCTCAAACCTGGCCGCATCGACCGGCTCGTGGTCGAGTTCTCCGGGAAGGCGACCGAGCTCGAGACCAATCCCATTACCCGGTCGGTTCTCAAAGGATTTCTCGAAGCGGCCGAGGGTGGCGATGTCAATTACGTCAACGCGCTCGTATTTGCCGATCAACTCGGCATCCGCGTCGGTGAGGTCAAGAGCACGGAGACCACCGACTACACGGAGTTGATCACCGTTAGCGCCATTGCCGACAACGTCACGACGAGCGTGGCCGGTACGTTCTACGGCGGCTTGAGCATCCCGCGGGTTGTCCGCATCAACAACATGCCGGTCGAGGCAGTGCCGCAAGGCGTGCTGTTCATCTTTCAAAACAGAGACCGGCCCGGCGTGGTCGGCTGGATTGGCACGATCATGGGGCGCCATGGCATCAACATCGCCGGCATGTCACTCGGTCGGGACGCCCCCGGTGGCCGGGCGCTCACCGTCCTCAACCTCGACAGCGCGCCGAGCGATGCGGTCATCGCCGAAATCCGCGCCGACAAAGACATCATCGATGCGAAAGTTGCAAAACTATGAAGCTGAGTCCCGAGAAGAAGTTGGCCGGTATCCTTTGCCCAGTGTTTTCCATCCGCAGCGAGGACGATCTGGGTGTTGGAGACACGGACGGCGTCCGGCAGTTGATCGATTGGTGTCACCGGCACCAGATGAGCATCTTGCAGGTGCTGCCGATCAACGAGACCAGCGACGACAACTCGCCGTACAACGCCATCAGCTCGATGGCGCTGGATCCGACGACCATTGCCATCTCCCACAAGCACATCCCGGATCTTTCCCCGGCCAAGTTCAAGGCGATCGCCACGCCGGAAGTGTTGGCGGAGTTACGCGCGAGCGCCGTCAAATACCCGCGCGTCAAGCAACTCAAGCGCGACCTGCTGTGGGCGGCGTTTGAGTCGTTCCTCAAAAAGCACTGGGAGAAGAAGACCGACCGGGCCGGGCAGATGCGCCTCTTTCTGACGGCGAATGCGGACTGGATTTCCGACTACGCGATGTTCCGCGTGTTCATGGAGGACTATCACAATTGGCCGACTTGGGACGAGTGGCCCCAAGAACGCCAGACTCCGAAGCGCGCTCTGACTTGGCTGTTGTCATTGCCGGTCACGGAACGCGAAGCCTACGAGAAGCGGATGCTCTTCTTCATGTACGTCCAATGGATTGCCTATAACCAGTGGACCGCGCTCAAGGCTTACGCGACCGAGAAGCAAGTGTATCTGCTCGGCGACATCCCGTTTGGCGTGAACCGGTACAGCTCCGATGTCTGGGGCAACCGGGCCATCTTCGACCTCGAATGGAGCGGCGGTTGCCCACCGGAGAAAGTGTTCAAGGTCGATCCGTTCACGGAGAAGTGGGGCCAGAACTGGGGTATCCCGCTCTACAAATGGGACGTGATGCGCGAACGGAATTTCGATTGGTGGCGGATCCGGGCGGCGAACATCCACAAGGTGTTCCATCTCTTCCGCATCGACCACGTGCTCGGCTTCTTCCGCATCTACACGTTCCCCTGGCAACCCCGGGAGAACAGCCGGTACCTGCCGCTTA
>OMJI01000089.1 GCA_900299315.1 Verrucomicrobiota bacterium
CGATCGGCACCACTTTGCAGGCGGTCTTGGCAACGGCGCTGGCACTTCGCGGCGCATCATCGATCAAAGCCATCTCGCCAAAAATCCCACCGGCCCCCGTCGTGACGATCGTCTTTTCCTTCGCGCGAATTTCGACCTCGCCCTCGATGACCACGTACATGAGCTCGCCGGTATCGCCCTCCCGAAAATGACCTGACCGGCCTCGTAGGAAAAAAAAGTCTTTCGAATTGCGAAAAATATCTATCGTCGTCATGCGCAGCTCTATTCGTTCAACGGGCGAGAGACTATCGGGAGAAGCAGACGAAGTCAAACGGGTCACTTGTTAAGAAATGGTGACATTTCATCAACAATCCTGCCTCTTACGGGAGGATATCCGCCACATCCAACGCCTGCGCGCCGAGGTGCCGGTTGGCTTCGGCGAGTTTCTCCCGACTCGAGACAACACAGACGGCGGTGCGCGGGGCGTGGGCGTCGAGAACGCGCAGGAAAGTCTCCTTCACCGACTTCGGCGTGCCGGCCAGCGTCGCCGCGTAGTTCTGTTCACGCAGCGCGTTTGTGAACCCGCGGAGATATCGCGCGAGCGCGAGCGCGGTGGCGTCGGCGGGACGGATCGGCTTCTCAGCTTCCTTGGCGCTGCCGATGATGGCCCGGTCGATGTCGGTCTGCGACCAGTTTTGCGCGGCTATGTACTCGCGCAGCCCGGCGAACGCGGCGAGCGTCTCGACGATGTGCGGGTCGCGATAGCTGAATTGATAGAGAACGCCCTGCGAATCGTCGTGCACGACACCAGCTCCATAAGCGTTGCCCTTGAAACGAATCTCCGGCAGCAGGTAATCAAACCGCGCGAGGTACACCGCCAACCGGAACAGCGGGACGTCCGGGTGCGTGAGCTGCGGCGCTGGCATCACCTGCGTGCAATACGCCACCGTCATCGGCCCGGCTAAACCCTCACGGGGCAACGCGGTGTACGGTGAGAATGCCGGCACGATGTCTGCCACCGGCTCGTCGCGCATGTGGGCCGACCACTCGCCGAGCTGACGTTGAAACGCCGCAAACACCTTGTCGCTGCCGGTAAAGCTGATCGTCCACCGCCGGCGGTTGAGCAAGAACTCCCGGATCCGCTCGATGTGGTGGATGATGGAGTCGGCGTGTTTGTCGAACTGGTTCGTCTGCTCCTCGACGGTTCGCAAGGTGGCCGGGCTGAGGAACAATTCCTCCAGCGCCGCCTCCGGGCTGAGGCCGCGCGCGGCATGACGCCGGGCGGTGTTCATGCCGTCGTTGACGAGGCCGGTGCGGTACGCGGCGCGCGTCTGCGTCATCACATCCTGCAACCGCGTCTTGTCGCGGGGATCGACGCCGAAAATCAAGTCGCCGAGCAGGCGCAGCGCGTTGTCGGCTTCGCCATCGAGCGTCTTCATGCCGAACCGCAGACGGCGCAGCGTCTGGCTGCCGGTGGCGTGCCGCCAGATGTTCGTGTAACACCACAGCCCACCGGTGCAAGCGGCGCGACGCTCGGCGATTTGCGCGAACGACTGCCCGGCGGCACCCATCTTGTTCACCGCGTCGCAAAACCGCGGAAGCCACGCGTACAAATCGGCGGGCAAGCCGGCGAGATCGGCGTCGAGCTCGAAGTAATTCACGCCGTTGGCGAAGACGTCGTTGCGCAGCACGGTGAACGCGCCGACCGGCGCGACGGTGGTCGGGATGTGGCGCGGTTTGGCCGGCAGGTCGCTGGCCTTGAGCTGGGGCAGTTTCGCGAGCGCTTCCGGTGAATTCGGGACGCCTTGCGCGGCTTCCAACTCCGCGGCGGTCTTGGCGATGGCGGCGATCTGCTCGCCGGTGAACTGGGCGCGCCGGTCGGTCATCTGCTTGGCGAATGCCGCATCGCGTCGCGCCTGGATTTCCCGGTCGGGACGCACCACGGCGAGCAGCCGGTGGTGGTTCTTGAGCAAACCGGTCTTGATCAACTTGTTGAAAATCTCGGGGTCGGCTGCGTAACGCTGCCGGCACGCGGCCAGATGGTCGCTCATCCGAAGATACGTGAGCGGGTCACCGTTGAACGGCCAAGTATAGTTGCTCCCGTAGAGCAGATGCAGCGGGAAAAGCGTCTTCACTTCGAGCGTCTGATAAGCGAGTTGCTGGAACGCCGCCGCGACCCGGTCGGCGGCGAGGGGCGTACCGGCAATCTCGCGGAGCGTGTCGAGGACGAGCTTCTCGAATTTCTCGGCCCGGTCGACTTCGCTGCCCTTGAGACCAACGTGGAAAGTGAACTCGTGGCCGGGATTGTCGGTGCCGGCCAGAAACACATCGGCGCCGAGCTTGGAATCAATGAGCGCTTTCTTCAACGGCGCGGCTTCGTTGCCGAGCAGGATCAATTCGAGCACGTGCCACGCGGTGTAGGTGGCCGGGTCGAGCGCGTCGCCGATGAGCCAGTTCAAGGTCAGGAACGTCTTCGCGCCGGTATCCTCCGTCGCGCCGACCGGGTATTCCTTCTCAACGCGCCGCGGCGCAGCCCACCGGCTTTGGCGCAGGAGGTTGATCGTCACCGGCTGGCGGTCGAAGTGGCGCAGCACTGGGTCGAGGAACTTCAGGTGTTCGGCGGTCGGGATGTCGCCGTAGATGAAGATACGGGCGTTGCTGGGATGATAGAGCGTTTTGTGGAAGCGAACGAACTGCTGGAAGGTGAGTGCCGGGATATGGTCGGGATCGCCACCGGAGTTGCGGCCGAGCGGCGTGTCCGGGAAGAGACCGCGCCCGGCTTCGTCGTACACGAGCGATTCCGGTGAGGAATAGACGCCTTTCATCTCGTTGTACACGATGCCAGTGACCTTGAGCGGGGACTTCAGGTCGGCGTTGTCCTCCAGCGCGAAGTGATGGCCCTCGCGGCGGAACGTGTCCTCCTTCAGCTCGGGATGAAACACGGCATCGAGGTAGACTTCCGCGAGGTTGAAGAAATCCTTCTTCACGTTGGTGGCGACCGGGTAGGTGGTGAAGGCCTGATAGGTCATCGCGTTGATGAACGTGGCCATGCTCATCTTCACCATCTCGAAGAACGGTTCCTTCACCGGGAATTTCCGCGAGCCGCCGAGGACCGCGTGTTCGAGGATGTGCGGCACACCGGTATCGTCGGGCGGCGGCGTCGGGAACGTGACCGCGAAACAGTTCTCCGTGTCCTGCGGCGCGAGGACGTGGAGCAGTTGCGCGCCCGATTTCACATGCTCGGCGCGGATGGCCGTGGCGCGGAGTTGCGGGAGCGGTGAAATGTCCGTGATGCGAAAGCCGTCGATGATCTGCCCCGGTTGCATAGGCGGCGAAGATGCCGCAACCCGGTAACACCGTCCAGCGGATTTCGGGCTTGCGTTCAACTAACAGCATTCGCATCCTGCCGGGCCATGAAACGCATCGACGGTCGCACACCGACGGAACTTCGTCCTGTCAAAATCCGCCCGCACTTCGTCGCCAAGCCTGCCGGCTCCGTCCTGATCGAGATGGGGAACACGCGCGTGGTGTGCGCCGCGTCGGTCGAAGAGGGCGTGCCGCGTTGGATGAAGGAGCAGAAGGTGCCGGGCGGCTGGATCACGGCGGAGTATTCGATGTTGCCGTTCTCGACTTCGCCGCGCAAGAGCCGGGAGGTCAACCGCGGCCACCCGGAAGGTCGCACGCAGGAAATCCAGCGGTTGATTGGCCGAGCGATGCGGGCGGTGGTGGATTTGGAGCAGGTCGGCACGCGGACAGTGTGGATCGATTGCGACGTGTTGCAGGCGGACGGCGGGACGCGGACGGCGGCGATTACCGGCAGCTATGTGGCTTTGAAACTCGCGCTGCGGAAGCTGGGTTGCGAGGCGGCGTTGAAGCAATCCGTCGCGGCGGTAAGTGTGGGGATTTGCGAGGGCACGCCGGTTCTGGATTTGTGTTACGAGGAAGATTCCAAGGCCGAGGTGGACATGAATGTGGTGATGACCGGTGACGGCCGGTTCGTGGAAGTGCAGGGCACCGGTGAGGAAGCCACGTTCTCGCAGAAAGATCTGTCCAAGCTGCTCAAGCTGGCCAGTAACGGCATCAAGCAACTCGGCAAGTTGCAGGAAGAAGTGTTGGAATAGGCCCGCACGAAGCGGCGTTGGTAGGGCGCGACCGCCGGGCGCGCCGAAGTCGTTGTGGAATTTCCAGAAGTGGCGCGCCCGGCGGTCGCGCCCTACCGGGCCGCTCGGAAAAGAAAAGGCGGGCAACCCTACGGGCTGCCCGCCCTGCAATTCTGCCTGCCGTTACGCCAAGTGCGCGGCGAGTTTCTTTTCGAGGTCTTTCTTGCCGGGCGCGCCGACGATGGTCTCCTTGACCTGACCGCCCTTGAAGACGAGCAGGGTCGGAATGGCGCGAATACCAAACTTCATCGCGAGGTCTTGGTTGTCATCGACATTGACCTTGCCGACCTTGAGCTTGCCAGCTTTCTCCTCGGCAATCTCGTCGATAAGCGGGCTGATCATCTTGCAGGGCCCGCACCATTCGGCCCAGAAATCCACGAGCACAGGGCCGGTGGCCTTGGCGACTTCCTGATCGAAGTTGGCGCTGCTGATAGTGAGTACGTGTTGGCTTGCCATAATCAATTATCTCCGCGGGGTTGGATGCCCCGTCAGCGTGAATTGTTTCGTGCGGATTGCGGTTTAGCCGAACGTCACCATCGCCAAGTAAATGGCGACGGCCACCGACAACACCATCGCAGCCAAAGCCAAACCGCCTTGCGCAGCGCTCGGCTCCGCCGCTGCCACCGCCACGGGGGCGGGAGCGGGCGCAACGGCCGCCGCGGGAGCGGGTGCCGGTGTGGCATCGGGCTGCTTGAGCTTGACGGTGGGCCGCGGCGTCTCCGGTTGCACGGGACGGGCGGCGGTGACTTGGACGCGGGATGTGTCGGACTTCGGCTTGGGCGCTTCCGCAGGACGGCCCATGACGGCGGTTTCCTTCTTTGCTTCGTCTTCTGAGGAAGCCGTCGCGGGCTTCAACTTCACAGTCGCCGGGCCACCAGGGGCCGGCGCGCCTGTCGGGCGTCCCGACAAGCCGGGGGGAAGATTGATGCGGACAGTGTCTTTCTTGCTCTCGTCATCAGGTTCGATTTGAGGCGGTTGGTCTGCCATGTGTATACCCTCCGGGAAAACGTGGGCAGGATAAGCCCCCGGCAGCGATGGTGTCAATCGGTTAGTGGCGGACTGCGCCTTTCAGCACCACTTCGGTCACGCGGATGTTGCCGCCGCAGACGCGCAGTCGGGCCCGGCCGTTGCGCTGGGTGACGGTGCCCCACGCGTTGCCGGTGGACCAGAACCAGGTGACCGGTTTCTTCGATTTCGCGAACGTCATCGTGCCGGTCACGGCGGAGTAGTGGAAGCCGGTCCAGAAGAGGTAACCAGCCCAGCTCGCCAAGGCCCGGGCGTAGTGGTGGCCGCATTCCGCTTCGTTGAACGGACTGCGTTTCCGGCCGTCGTACCGGGCGCGGATGGCGGTGATGCATTCAAGGCCGTCGCGGGTGAGCCCCTCGCGGAGCATGTGCGTCGCGGCGGTGTATTCGAAGCCGGTCATCACCTCGTTGTAGTAGGGGAACGGGCGTTTCGGCCGGCGGCCGCGCGGGTACGTCGCCATCAACAGCGCCGCCTCGTCGCCGAGCACGTAGCTGCGGAGGTGATTGAAATGTGTGCGAAAATCCGGTCGCCAGTTGTAGCGCTTGATGCTGCGCAACGTGCGGCGGACGTTGCCCGGCTTCAGCAGGTAACCCAGCCCGCAGACGTGCGCGAACCATTGGCCGACGAGTTGGTCAATCAGGCATCCCGGCCCGAGCTGCAACTCTGGATCCCGGTAATTCGTCGTGCCCATGCCGACCGTGAGTTCCTTAGCGACATGCTTTGGCGGGACGATGTGCTGCTCGTAGTACTCGCCGTTGAACAGATGCGCATCCAGCCACCGGCTCCCGTTCACAAACAATCGCCGGCACTTCGCGGCAAACTCCGTCTCGCCAAGATACCGGGCCATCTCCTCACACGCCCGCAACGCGCCGAGGTACCACGTCCCCATCTGCGGATTCGGACCGAAGTACTCCACGTCCATCGTGTTGTGCTGGCAGCCTTCCATCACGCCGTCCTGGTCCGCATCCCAGCCGTGCTTGATCCAGCAAAACTCCAGCGCCTGGCGCACCTTCGGCCAGTGCGTCTTCAGGAACGCCTCGTCGCCGCTGAGTTGCCAATCCCGGTAAAACCGCATGATCGTCCCCATCTGGCCATCGGCGGCCGCCGACTTGAATTGCGGCGGCCGGTGGAGCGGCAGATCCACGCGAAACCGCATCATCCCGCGCTCATCCGTCGCCTGCCCGAACGCGACTTCGCCCATCGAACGCGCCAACTCGCCAAACGTAAACGCCAATCCTTGCTCGTAATTCCACACGTGCGTGCACGAGCCGTGACAGCTCCCGGCCGAATCGCCGCATCCCTCCCAACCATAGAACCGGCCGTCCGCCGTCCGAAAACACGTCTGCGTCCGCAGCGTGCTCAAGTTGAACAACGCCGCTTCCTTGATGACCGGCGGCACGTCGCTCGCGCAAAACGCCCGCACGAATTCCACCGTCCGCCGCTCCAACCCCGGCAACGCCCCCCACGCCTGCTCAGCCACGTCCCACGCATCGCGGTACCGGGTCGCGTAGTGGTTGCCGACGACGGCCTTGCTGTACCACGCCCGCCGCTTCGGGAAATGCCACGTCAGCAAAAACGGAATCTCCCGCGACTCACCGGGCTTCAGCCGCACCTTCACCGCCACCGACGCGACCGGCAGCGCCCCGGCCGTCCGGCAATTCTCCACCGCGCCATCGGCAGTGAAATCATCCCAGAACTCCAACCGGCTATCGCCCCAACTCAAATTCGGCCAGCCGGTCCGGTAGCTCAAGCCCGCCTGGGCTGCCGTGCTCAACGCCATCGTCCCGTCCGCGCCGCGCAACAAGACGCCGCGGCCGCACCAGCGGTTTTCCGCGCCAAAAAAAATTCGGCACCGACACGCAAACCGCGGCGGTGATTGTCTGCCGGGTTGGATTTTCGAGCCGGTAGCACAGCGACGCCAGCGGCCAGCTGCTCGCGTCCACATCCCCGGGGACGAGCGGGTTGAACGCCTGCAACGTGACGCGCAACGGCACCGCCCGGTCCCGCAACCGGATCTCCGCCAGCGGATACGCCGTGCGAAATTCCGCCTGCGAAAATCGCGGCAGACCGTGATTCGCCGTCTCGGCGCCCCGGTACCCCTCATACTCATCCAGCGGCACCGGCCCTTCCAGCAAACGGGTGACCGGCGCGTTGCGCCCGACCCGGTACCACAAGACTGCCGAGGGATGTGGTTGCATCCCGCTGTCTACTCCCGGCACAAACCCTTTGCGCGGCGTGTTCATCACTTCCCAATCGCGCAGGTCGCCGCGTCCGCCGAGCGAAACAGTACCGGTGCCAATGCCGCCCAAAGGCAACGCCACCCGGTCAAGGTGCTCAGCGTCATAGCGGCGAAGGATAGGCCAAGTCGTCTTCATAATGGGAATTGTCTCCTACCCGGGAGCGTAGCGGAACGCAGTATTATTGGCGCGGAGTTTTTTTGTTCCCGCCTCTGGTTTTCGGTGATAGGACGATGCACCATGAACCATGTGCCGCTCGGCCAGACTGGCGTCCGTGTGCCGCCGATTGTTTTCGGCACGAGTTGCCTCGGCAACCTCTACGAGGCGTTGCCGGCGGAGACGAAGCTCGCCACGGTCCGGGAGATGTTCCGGTGCGTCCCGAGCCCGGTGGCGTTGGACTC
>OMJI01000090.1 GCA_900299315.1 Verrucomicrobiota bacterium
GACACGCCCGGCCTCGATTTCCTCACCTGGCTCTGGTTCGCCTCCGAAGCGCGCGGCGGCATCTTCAAGAGCAAGGAACACGGTGACGTCGGTGTCGCCATCGAAGGCCCCCTCCTCTTCACCCGTGAAGGTGAGGGCGCCCACGAAACAGCGCTCCGCAAAGGTCTGCCAACTGTCAGCGCCGAAGCCAAGACCGCGCTGCTCTCCGGCAAAAAGCTGCGCCGCGCCAAGCTGCTCGTCGCGCGCACCGACGAAAGCTGGTCCGGTACGTTCGACGCCACCACGTTCGTCTTCCGCAGCCTGAAACTACCGGAGTCGAAAGAGGTCCTCGACGCACCCTCCCGGTTTCAAGACCGCATCCAAAAGATCGGCGTCTTCCGTGAGATGTTCTTCGAACTCTTCGACCGTTTCCTCGCCGACCGGACCGACACGAAAAAGTGGAACGCCGTCAAAAAAGAAATCCACCAGTGGGCCGCCGACCGGACCACGCGCCGGTAATCAACCGATAAACGAGCAGATGTACTCGCAGATGCCGGCTTTGACCTCGATGTCGAAGCCAGACTTGGCGGGGACATCAAAGGCCTGACCGGCGGCGTAATCCTTCCACTGCGCCTGCCCGTCGAGCTTCACGCGGCAGCTACCGGCTACGAGTTCCATCCGCTCGGCCTTGTCGGTGCCGAAGTGAAAGCTGCCGGGGTAGATGAGGCCAATGGTCTTCTTGCCTCCATCCGGAAAGAGGATGCTGTGGCTGACGACTTTGCCATCGAAGTACACATTCGCTTTTGCGACCGCCGTCACATTGGGAAATTGAGTAGTCATGGTGCTGTGGTAAGGGAACCGGGTTGAAAAGACAA
Source organism: Verrucomicrobiota bacterium (assembly GCA_900299315.1). Classification (GTDB taxonomy): domain Bacteria; phylum Verrucomicrobiota; class Verrucomicrobiia; order Palsa-1439; family Palsa-1439; genus OMJI01. The sequence goes on from OMJI01000090.1 coordinate 855, forward strand.
GTCACCGCTCCGTGAGCTTGAACTACTGGGCCACCCCCCTGTAGCCGAAGCGTGAGCTTCGGCCGAGGCTCACGCCTCGGCTACAGACTGCGGGACGGAAACCAAATCCCTCACCGCCGCGCTGGCGGGTTTCGTTCGAGCGGGAGCTTCGGATTCAATTCGGTGAAGTAATTCACCGACCAATCATTCGGGAAGAGGACAACCGGGTTCTCGTCCGCATCGAAGGCGAGTTTCACGCCGGTGGGCAAGCCGCGGCCCCAGTCCTCCTCGTTCATTCCCACCGGCAACCACCGAATGGCGCTCCATGGCGCCGGCTCCAGTTTGGATTCCGCGCCGTACTCGCTCTGGAGCCGGTATTGCACCACCTCGAACTGCAACGGGCCGACCGCCGCCAGCAGCGGCACGTTCGCGATGGAATCCTTGAGCCGGAGTTGCTGGACCACGCCCTCTTGCAACAACTGATCGAGCCCCTTGCGGAACTGTTTGAACTTCGCCGTGCTCGGGTTGCGCAGGTACGAGAAACATTCCGGCGGGAAGCGCGGGATTTCCCGGTATTCGATCTTTGGGTCGGTGGTCAGCGTGTCGCCGATGCCAAACTCATCGTGGCCGACAATGCCGATGATGTCGCCGGGGAACGCCTCGTTCACCGTCTCACGCTCGTTGGCGAAAAGCTTGTGCGAACTGGATAGCCGTACCTTCCTGCCGGACCGCGAGTGATGCGCAATCATGTCGCGTTCAAATTTGCCGGAGATGATCCGTAGAAACGCAATCCGGTCGCGGTGCCGGGGGTCCATGTTCGCTTGAATCTTGAAGATGAAGCCGGAGAACTCCGGGTGTTCCGGCTCGATCACCGAGCCGTTGACCCGGCGCGACCGTGGCGCGGTCGAATGCTTCAGGAAACCGTCGAGCAGCAGTTGCACGCCGAAGTTATTCATCGCGCTGCCGAAAAATACCGGCGTGGTGTACCCGGCCAGCACTGCCTCCGGATCAAACGTCTCCCCGGCCAGGTCGAGCATCTCCAGTTCTTCCGACACCCGTTTGTAGGTTGACTCATCGATTTGGCTGCGGATGACAGGATCCGCCAGGCTCCCCACCTCGACCGGCGCCCGGTACGCGCCGCCTTCCGTCCGCTCGAATAGATGCACCTGCTTCGTCAGCCGGTCGTAGATTCCCTTGAACTCCGGCCCGTCGCCAATCGGCCAGTTGACCGGAAATGCGCCGAGCTGGAGCACGCTCTCCAGTTCATCAATCAACGCCAGCGGCTCGCGCGTCGGCCGGTCGCACTTGTTCATGAACGTGAAGATCGGCACCCCGCGCTGGTGACAGACCTCGAATAATTTCCGCGTCTGGCTCTCGATACCCTTGCCGGCATCGATGATCATGATCACTGCGTCCACCGCCGTCAGCACCCGGTAAGTATCTTCGGAGAAATCCTTGTGGCCGGGCGTGTCGAGCAGGTTGATCTTGTAGCCGTCGTAATCAAACTGCAACGCCGTCGAGCTGATCGAAATCCCCCGTTGCCGTTCCAACTCCATCCAGTCGGACGTCGAAGACCGTTGGTTTTTCCGCGCCGTCACCGAGCCGGCGAGTTGCACCGCGCCGCCGTACAACAGCAACTTCTCCGTCATCGTCGTCTTCCCGGCATCGGGATGCGAGATGATGGCAAACGTCCGGCGCTTCGCGATTTCGTTGGTCAGCGACACGAGAAAAAATCAGGGCTTAAACGTCCACTTATCGCTCTGGCCGAAGAAGGCGATGGGGTTGCGAAAGACGAGCTGCTCAATCATGTCGCGCGGGACGTTGCGGCGGAGGAGCTCTTTAACAAGCTTGGGGACGTTGAGCGGATCAGATGGACCCCAATCACATGCGCTGTTCACGAGCAGCCGGTCAACGCCGTATTGCTCCACGATGTTCGCCGCGCGCTCGACGCTGAGCTTGGTGACCGGGTAGATGCTCATCCCCTTCCAATACTTCGTGCCGGCATAGAGCGGCATCGTCTCCTCGGTATTGTGATCGAGCAGAATCCGGTCGGGATTCATCTGCTCATCGGCAACAACCCGGAGAGTGCGTTCGGTGCCCTGTTTCTTGAATTGGTGCGGCAGATGGACCAGCACCGGCATGTCGAATTTCTTCGCGAGCTTCAACTGCGCGCGGATGGCGGCTTCTTCCTCATCGGTCTGCCGGTCGAACCCGATCTCGCCGATGGCCACCACCGTCTCGCGCCGGCAAAACTTTTCCACCACCGGCAGCAC
>OMJI01000091.1 GCA_900299315.1 Verrucomicrobiota bacterium
ATCCAGTTTCGCAACCGACCGGACGGCACCCAGCCCGACAAATTGATTATTAGCCATGATGAGTAATCTCCAAGCGGCGGCGATTCTGCCGCAGACCAACCAAAAAGCAACCGGATTTGCCGAGCCGGCGGACTACTTCGCACCGGGAGATGTGACGGTGCCGAAGACTTTCTTGAGGAGGTCGGTGCCACGCGCCATCGGATTTTGGCGGATTTCCTTCTCCTCGACCGCGATCATCTTGAAGACGCCGTCGAAGGCTTTGTCGGTGACGTACTGATCGACATCGAGCCCTTCCTTCTGCATGAAGCCGGTCAGGAAACCGGCTTTACCGGTCAGGTTCTTGTACGCAGCGGTGACCCCGGCCTTCTCGGTGGCTTGCTTGACGATGGGCAGCATCTTCTCTTTCAAGCGCGACTCGCTCACCTTGCGGAAATACTGCGTCGCCGCGTCATCGGGACCGTTGAGGATGCTCTTCGCGTCGGCAACGGTCATCTCCCGGATCGCGTCGCCAATGATAGGCGCCGCTTCCGGCACAGCGGCCTCAGCGGCGTGGTTCATCGTCGCGATAAACTCATCGGCGTACTTGTCCTGCTTGATCAACCGCAATCCCTTCTCCACCTCCTGCAACTTCTGCGGCATCGGAATCTTCACGGCCACGTTGCCGAGAAAGCCGTTCGTCGCGCTGAGATTCTTGATCGCCTTCTCGGTGCCTTGGGCAAGCGCTTACTTCAAGCCGCGCGTCATTTCATTTACCGACAACGCGCTGACGCCGGCCGTACCGGCCTTGCCGCCGCCGAGGAGTTGGTCCAGCCAACCGGCTTGGGAGCCGAACGCGAAGGTCAAAAAGGCGAGAATGTAAATGGTCGTCTTCATGGAAATATCATACCGCGCCGGTGCGGTTTGTCACGCGGTCGCCCTCCACTCGCGAGTTTCCTCCTCAACTCGCCCGTGCTAGCATCGTTCGCGTGCCGACTCGCCTGAAAACAATTTTACTCCGCACGCTGCTCGTCGTCGTTTCGGCGGGAGTCCTATACGTGTTCCACGCCTTGCTGACCACGAGTTACGGCAAGTTCGTCGGGTTCGCCAACTCGCAGCCGAGCTTGCAGGTGTCACAGCCGGTCGCCAAGCCTTCCTCCAACAACGCTGTCCGGCAGGTGCTCGACTTGGCGGAGTATCACTTCGCCAGCAACGAACAACTCGCGAAGCTCTACTGGCCCCGTCCGTGCCGCATCGAGGAACATTCGGCCTGCTGGCTGATCGCGTTCACCAGCAAGATCCCGATCTACGAGCTGCTCGGCATCCGTCATACCCTGACACCCACCGAGCCGGCCATCTACATGACCATCGACAAGTCCGACCTCAGCATGCGCTGGGGCAAGTGGTGCCAGTAACCAGCACCGGCAGGAACTTCCCCCGCCCCATCCTGTAGTTCCTCGCGAACTTTCCCTCAGTTCAACTTCGTCAGGTTTACCCCTTCGCGGCGGAGGATCGTGGCCTCCACCTTGGGGACGTACATCTGCGTCTCGGCCGGTAGTTTCGTGGCGATCTCGTCGAAGCTTTTCGCCCCTTCCTTCTCCAGCAACCGCCGGACGCGACCCTCACCGGCATTGTACGCGGCCAACGCCAACCGCCAGTCCCGGAACTTGCCGTGCAAATACCGCAGGTACTTCGCCGCCGCCCGGCCGCTGCGTTCGGCGTCCAGCCGTTGGTCGCGCGGCCAGACCGACAAACCCAGCCACTTCGCCGTCTCCGGCATCAACTGAAACAACCCCGCCGCGCCGACTGGGCTCAGCGCCCGGGAATCAAACCCCGATTCGACTTCCGCCAACCACACCAGCTCTGACGGCACGCCTTCTTCCGCAAAGATCGGTTTCAATTTCGGCACGTAGACCTCGGCCCGGGGATATTGCGGTCGCAACTCCAGTTTCCGCACCCAGATCTGGCGTTCGAGTTCGGGACTGGGATTGATAGGCGGCAGCTCGGCCGGCGGCGGAGTCAGCTCCAGCTTCGGCGCCGGGATGGTCACCCGCAACTCCTCCGCCACCGCCAGATAATCAAGCCGCGTCCGCAACCACGCCGCGTACGGCTGCGTGTCCGGTGATTTCTCCAGCAACGGCAACACCGCCGCCGCGATCTCCCGGACTGCCGCCAAATCCACCACGTAATCGCCCTGCAACTTCCCCTGCAAATCCCGGCAGACCTCCTTCACCTGCTCGGGATCAATCTCGCCAAACGCCGACAAGTCCACTCCCTCCAGCGCCCGGCCTAGATCAAGTTCCTGCGCCAGCCCGCGCGTCGTCACCCCGGCCAAGACGACCCCGGCCAGGATACTTTTCCAAATCATGGCTTGCTTCATCGAGATTCGCTGTCAGAGTCCCCGTTCACACCACTACTCAAACCAACGACCATTACCACAAAGGATTACCATGGACGAGATTCTCAACATCGAAGGCACTGTCACCTCCGTGCTCCCCGGCACGATGTTTCGGGTGGCCCTGCCCAACCAGAAACTCGTCCTTGCCCACATTTCCGGCAAGATGCGCAAACGGTTCATCCGCCTCGCCGTCGGCGACCGCGTCCGCATGGAGATGAGTCCCTACGACCTGGAAAAAGCCCGTATCGTCTACCGGCTCTGAAGCCGGCCGCCCGCTCAATACCCCAGCGTCAACTCGTACTTCAGCACGTTCTGGCACCGGTACTTGTCGATCGTCGTCTTGCTCCGCCAGCCCTGACAGGTCATTTCACCCGCCACCGCGTGCCGTTTCGCGGCGACGGCGGCGGCCAGTTCCTCCGTCAGGTCGAAATCGCCCCGCACGCATTCGTGGTTCGGGCATTGAAACCGGAATACGGACTTCGCGTTGGCCAGGTTGACCTCGTATTTCACCTGGCTCGTCCGCGACAGCCCGCCCGGCGTGTAAAACTGCATGTCCACCGTCAGCCGTTTCAAGTGCGCAAATTTGTCGGCCAAGTTGGCCGAGTCCCTGACTCGCTGTGATTCCTGCTCCCGATACTCCGCCCGCGCTCCGATTTTTTGTCGCTGCATGACTGCCTCAATTCTGGGTTGTGAAATTCCCGTCCACCGTAGCAGCAGATGCGGGCGGTGTCTCCCACAATCACCGCCGGCCCGCAATTTGCCATTGTCACCCGCCCCGGCATTCGCTATGCCCAGCCGCATGGTCACCAAGCCGCTCCTCGTCAAACAGATCATCGCCGCGCTCACCGATCAACTCGCCAACCTTGCCGGCGTCTCCCGCGCCATGCACGCCGACGCGTCCGACGAACAGAACAAGGCCGAGGACAAGTACGACACGCGCGGCTTGGAGACGGCCTACCTCGCCAGCAGCCAGGCCCGGCAAGCCACCGAGACCGAACTCGCCCTCGCCGAGTACCAAAACCTCAAGCTCCAGAAATTCACCGCCGCCACCCCCATCGCCCTCACCGCCCTGATCGAACTCGAAACGGGCCGCGACCGGTTCCTCTACTTCCTCGGGCCCAAGGCCGGCGGCACCGAGATCACGATCCAGGGCCAGGAAATCCTCGTCATCACTCCCGAATCACCGCTCGGCAGCCAGCTCCTCGGCAAGAAAACCGGTGACCAGATCAAACTCGCCACCCGCGGCCCGGCCCAAACCTACCGCATCCGCTCTGTCCGCTGACCGTTGTCCGACTATCCCCGGTAGTGCTGGAACATGCTGGCGATCAGGATCAGTTCCGGGTGGGCCGCCTGCAATTTCGGCAGGACGACCCGGATGCGCGATTGATACGCCGCCAGCTTCGCGCGCAACGGTCCGAGATCATCCACCTTGTCCCAGTGCAGCCGGTTGAGATCGAGCACCAGCTTGGCCTTGGTCCGCGCCAACGATTCCTGCAGGCGCTGGCCCAACCCGGCCGCATGCGCCGACGAGAGCGCGCCTTCGAGCCGCAGCCAGACTTGCCGGCGGGCGTGTTGGAGTTCGACATTGATTTGCAGATCGGGAATTGTCAGTTCCGCCGGCAATTCCTCCCAGAGGTGAGCGGCTTTCCAACCCCGGCGGGGCAACCGGTAGGCTGTCCGAATGAGGCGCGGATGCTGGAAGAGATCAAACTTAAGCGTGAACGCCGTCCACGCCGCTGCGCCGATGGCGAGCATGGATTTGGCGCGCTGGCCCCAGGTCGGGGCGCCCAGTTCCGCGATGATCTGCTTTTCCAGTTCGCCAATCCAGCGGCGGATGGCGCGGTTCGGCCCAAACCACCGGCCCGCCAGGAATACCGGGTACGCACACCGCAAGTCGTCAGCATAGCCCGCCGCCTTTTCTCGGAGGGCCGGGTTCGGCGAATCCTTCAGCCGCCGGTAGCCCAACAGCCGGGCTTCGAGCACCCGGAAAATGCTCGGGCCAAGCCGCTGGAAATCCTCCTCGAAACACCAGCGCTGCAAGTCCTCGATCTGCCCGGGTGACAACGTCGGATGCTTCATCACGGTCGCAAACCCGTCGGCGCGCCGGTAGAGCAGCGCGGGATTCTGTTCGTACTGCGGGAGCATCAGGTGATCGCGGCGGACCCGTTCGTTGAACGGCGTGCCGGGCACCGGCCCGTAGATCAGGTACTGGCCGAGCGCCGGCTTGAGTTGCAGCAAGCCATCCAGTTCCTGCGCCACGATTTCTGGCGTCTGGTAGTCAAACCCGACGATCATGGAGGCGAGGATCGTGATGCCGTGCTCGCGCAACTCCTTGAACAACTCGGCGACGGGCCGGCCCTGTTGTTTCGCATAGCCTGACCTGGTCCCTTCGTAGCCAATCCAGAAACCGTCAATCCCCATCTCGAGAATCTCCTCGACCGTGTACTGGCTGAGGGCCTTGACGCTCGAAAACGCGAAGATCGACAGCGGCTTGCCGCCCTGCCGGACCGCGTCGCGAAATTGCAGCGCCCGCTTCTTGTTGAGCAGGAAATCCTCGTCGATGATCAGGAAGACCAGGTTCGGGTCCACATCCCGGTACCGTTCGATGACCCGGTAGATGTCGCGCCCATCGGGCAGCAACTTGATGTGCTGGCGCTTGAAAAAGTGCGACGTGCAACAGAAGTCGCACCCGTTCGGGCAGCCCAGGCCCGCGAAAATCTTCCCGAGGCCGGACACTTTCCAGCCAAACACTTTCAGCCAGCTCACGATCAACGGCTGCTTGTACGGCATGGGCAGCGCCGGCTCGCCGAGCAGCCGGCGCAGGTAACCGACGCCTTCTTCCCGGCAGATGAAATCCGCGTACGGCTGCAACTCCACATCGCTCAACACCGTGCCATACCCGCCGAGCACGATCTTCGCCCGCGGCGCATACCGGCGCACGAGCGCCGCCATGTCCGGTATCTTGTGAAACACCGCCATCAGGAACGAAATCCCGACGTAATCGTACCCGCGCTTGAGTTCGCGGATGAATTCCCGGCGCGACGGGTACTGCAACACCACCGTCGGCGCGTCGAGGTTCTCGGCGATGTACTCGAGGGAAAACTGCACGTTCACCGTACGCGGGCTGAAAATGCCCTGCGCGCGGGTCACCTGCCGGTACAACAATTCATAACCGACCGACGGCGCATCGCCACATTGCGGGCCGAGGGGCCGGCACACGGTCGTCAATAAAACCTTTGGGGGCATGGACATTCCTCATCTGTTTGTACAAGCACTCGTCGCTCCGCTGCGACACAGACTGAGGTGGGTCGGAGAGTTGAAACTTGGTGCGCGGACACTACCGGCGCGCGATATCAAAGTCAAAAGCCAATTCCGCCCCGGCTCACAGAATCCAGCCGCCGCCGACCACGAGATCCCCGGCGTAGAAGACGGCAGCTTGTCCGGGCGTGATGGCGCGTTGCGGCTCCGGCAGCGCGACCCGGGCGCGACCTTGGCCGGTGATGGTGACACGGGCCGGGCAACCTTTGTGGTTGTACCGGATTTTCGCGGTGAGAGAGGCCGGGAATTCTTCCACGTGCCAGATGCAGTTCGCGATGTCGAACTCGCCGCGCATCAAATCCTCGGCAGGACCGACGATCACTCGGTTGGTCGGGGCGTCAAGCTCGACGACATACATCGGCTTGGGCTGACCGCCGAGATTCAGACCCTCGCGCTGGCCGATGGTGAAATACTGAATACCGGCGTGCCGACCGAGCACCTTGCCAGCCCGGTTCACGATCTCGCCGGGCAGGTCCGGCACGTGCGCGCCTTCCTTGAGGAATCGGCCGTAATCCTTATCCGGCACGAAACAGATTTCCTGGCTCTCGACCTTGTCCTTGGTCTTCAAGCCGAGCTTGGCGGCAATGGCGCGCGTCTCTTCCTTGCTCAACCCGCCCAGCGGCATCAACGACCGGGCGAGTTGATCCTGCCGGAGGCTGAAGAGGAAATAGGACTGGTCCTTGTGGTCATCGATCCCTTTGCGCAAGACGTACCGGCCATTCTTCTCAATCCGCGCGTAGTGCCCGGTGGCGATCTGCGCCGCGCCGAGTTCCTCCGCCTTGCGCAACAGCGAGCCAAACTTCACCTTCTCGTTGCAGACGATGCACGGGTTTGGGGTCCGGCCGTTCTTGTATTCCGCGATGAAGTAATCGATCACATCGCGCTGGAACGTGTCGATCTCGTCGACCACGTAATGCGGGATGCCAATGCTGTGCGCGACCATCCGCGCATCCGTCACCGCCTGCGGACCGCAGCACTTGTCTTCCGCCCGGCTCATGCAATCCTGCGGCCAGTTGCGGAACGTGAGCCCGATCACGTCGTACCCCTGCTCCTTCAAGAGG
>OMJI01000092.1 GCA_900299315.1 Verrucomicrobiota bacterium
ACTGTTCCCGGCGGAACTGCTCGTCCTTGGTGATCCACTCCCCGTTGACCTCGACTAGACCCTTGGCTGTTTGCTCCGCTCGGAACTTCTCCTCCTTCGTCACCCATTTGCCGTCGAATTCCACCAAGCCCTTGGCCAACTGCTCGCGCTTGAACTTCTCAGCCGGGGTAACCCATTCACCGTTGTACTCCACCAACCCTTTCGCCATCTGCGCCCGGCGGTTCTGTTCTTCCTTGGTAATCCATTCCTTCCCATCCAGCACCAACCCCTTCGCCAACTGTTCCCGGCGGAACTGCTCATCCTTGGTGATCCACTCGCCGTTGATCTCGATCAAGCCTTTCGCAGTCTGTTCCTGCCGGAATTTCTCCTGCGGGGTCACCCAGCCGCCGCGGTATTCGACGAGTCCCTTGGCGATCTGTTCTTGCCGGTATTTTTCCTCGGGGCTGATGACCGGCGGAGGAGGGACAGGCGACGGTGGAGGTGTTGGCGCAGCGGCGACGGCAGTATCCGGCAACTTTTCAAGACTCGCCAGCCGCACATAACCGACCTTCCCCTGCCACGTGATGTAACAGAGATTGTTCTCGATCCGGTCGCAGGCGAACTTGGTGCCGCGTTCCAGGAATTCGCTGCCGACGACCTTGCCGTCTTGGATGTAGAATACCGGCGCGAAGTCTTGTTTGACCTGATACATCACCGGGTCGGCAGCGAGCGCTCGCAGGGCGACCACACTGAGGATTGCTATGAAATAAAGTTTCCGTACCACCGGGCAACCTCCATGCGTTCACCATAGCCAAACCCGGTACACTGTCGCAAGAGAAGTCTTGTCGATCGGCAACCGCCCCGGCATCTTGTCTGCGTGAACGGATTTTCGGTTTCGCCGGACAAGGAAGCGCAACTTCGCCAGCGCATGGCCGCCCTCGGGGTCAGCGAGGCGGATGTGGAGGAGACCTTTGTGCGCTCCGGCGGGCACGGTGGCCAGAACGTCAACAAGACCTCCACCTGCGTCATGCTGCTGCACCGCCCGACCGGCTTGCGGGTGAAGTGTCAGGTCACCCGTTCCCAAACCCTCAACCGGTTTCTCGCTCGGCGTTTGTTGTTGGAGAAGATCGAGCAGCAGCAACGCGGTTACGTCGCGGCGCAGGTTGCCGCTCGCGAGAAGATCCGCCGCCAGAAACGCCGCCGCTCACGTCGCGCCAAGGAGCGAATACTGGCCAACAAGGCCCACCAATCTGCCAAGAAGTCCGGTCGGCGAATGCCGGGGCTAGACTGAAAGCCTCAGGAATGCTAGGTTCCCGCTCGGGTGCCCATGCAAGACATCGTCGCGACTGATAGAATCGCCGAGCAGCCAGTCCCGGTAGCTGACATTCCCGTGCCTCGCTTCCCGCTGACGTTGGAGCAACTGGACGTCAATCCGAGCTTCCTCGCCGACCTCGCCCTCAAGGCCGCATCTCTCAATGCCGACAGCACCACGGCTTCGATTGCGGAGACGCTTCACCTCGGGTTGATGATCAGCGATGTGCTGCTGCAGCGCTTGTACGAGGAGAAGTTGCTCGATCGGAAGGGCATGATTGGACTCCACAATCACCGCTGCGCGCTGACCGAACGCGGTTGGAGTCGCGTCAGTCAGTTGATGGAGCAATGCAGTTATGTGGGGGCAGCCCCGGTGTCGCTGGAAAGTTACACAGAGATGATCGGCAATCAGGTCCGCAGCCGCCTCCCGGTCACCAAGACAATGCTCGACTCGGTGATGCGCGACTTGGTCCTGCCGGATAACGTCAAACGTCGCCTCGGCGTGGTCGCAAGCTCGGGGCGCAGCCTGTTCCTGAGCGGCCCGCCCGGCAATGGCAAAACCGCGATGGCGCGGGCTTTAGTCAACGCCATCCCCGGCGCAATCTGGATTCCCTACGCCATCGAGGTGGACGGTCAGGTGATCCGGGTCTTTGACAAACACGACCACCACCCCGTTCCACATGCGGAAACCGATTACGACCATCGCTGGGTGAAGATCAGCCCGCCGCTTGTCACTGTCGGTGGCGAACTGACGATCCAGAGTCTGGATCTCACCTACACCGACTCGCCGCATTACTACGAGGCGCCGTTCCAGTTGAAAGCCAATGGAGGCGTGCTCGTCGTGGACGACTTAGGCCGGCAGCGCGTTTCGGCCCGGGAGCTCTTGAACCGCTGGATCGTGCCGCTGGAATATCGGACGGATTACCTCACCCTCAGCACCGGCAAGAAGATCCAAGTCCCGTTCGAACAGATCGTGATCTTCGCTACCAACTTGAAGGATACCGACTTGGTTGACGGCGCGTTCATGCGCCGCATGGGCTACCGGCTATTCGTGAACCCACCGGACACCGCAACCTACCGGGAGATCTTCGTCAAATACGCCGCTGCCTCCGGCCTCACCGTCCCGCCGGCCGTGATGCAACACGTCCTCGACCGCTACAAAACAGAAGGTCGCCAGCCCCAAGCTTGTGAGCCGCGCGACCTGATTCAACGCGCCGTCGAAATCTGCAAGTTCGACCAACGCTCCTTCGAACTGACGATTGAGTCCCTGAATGAAGCCTGGGAAGGCTACTTCGGCGGGGCGGGGTTTTCACCCACGCCGCCGCCCAAGTCACCGGCTTAACTCTGCTGCGGCTTGTGCGCCTGTTGCAGAATCAAACCCAGCACCCGCCGGAGTTGTTTCTCCTCGGTGCTCAAATCATTCCCGTACGCCAGCCGGTGCAGTCGTTCCTGGCCGATCTTGATGGCTTGCACGCCATCCGCCAGCCGGTCATTCGCTGACACACCGTCCGGCCCGCGCGCCGCCAACGCGGCGACAACGTGCTGCTCGAAGTCTTCACCGAGTTGCTGCACGGAGACCGGGTCGCTACCCTTCACGAGAAACTCGCGAACCGCATCCCGGTTGTCGGTGAGAAACTGATCCACCACGCCGGTAATCTGCGGCGTGAGTTCCCGGCCATAGCTCGTCAGCGTCGCTTCCAACTGGTTCTCGATGTCGCGGCGGAGGACCGGGATCTGCGCCAGCGCGTAATCCGGTGCCTGCGCAATCACGCGCGGCACTTCCGTCACCAACTGGCGCGACAAGGCTTCACCGTTCTCCTGCACAAACGAGCTCACATAATGCGTCGTCACGGCTGCGGCCGACTTCGGTTCCAACAGCTTCGTCTTCAGCGTCACCGTCAGGAAACTCATGTAAGCCACCACAAAGAGCACCGACCCGGCAGCGAAGAACCGCGAGCGCCGCAAGGACGCCCGGGCTTGCTGGAGTTCGGTCTCGACGAAATCAACTGCCACCTGTTCCACCGGATTCTGATTTGCGTTGTTCATGTCTGATCTCCTTGAGGGGTGCGCTATTTCTTCGCTTCGGCGATCGCGGCGGAAACAAACGCCTGATAATCAGCCGGTGACTTCCGTTGCAGTTCATCCTGGAGCATGTTGGCGCATAACTGGGCCAGCTCCCACGACGGGTCGCCGCCCGCCACCAGCACAGGCTCCGTGTCGCGGATGTGGTTGAGATCAGCGACCAGTTGGCCGATGGCCTCTTCATACGGCGCGGCAACACGGTTCGCGATCGACGTCATGCGTTTCTCGCCTTCCGTCATCAGCAACGCCACCACTTCGCCCACCTTCTGCTCGGTCAGCTCCGGGTATAACTCGCGGACTTTCGCCTCGCGCGACTTCAGCGCATCGACGACCGTCGCGCGCAACGCATTCTCGGCGCGGGCCGGCAGGTTCTTCTGGAACAATTCCAACTCGACAGCCAATGCCTCCGCCAACTCCGGAGTCCGCTCGCGCATGCGCATGACCTCGGCTTTCACGCGCGGGGTCAAATCGTTCACGGTCCGCACGGCCAGGGTCTTCACTTGCGGTAGGACCTCAGCCTGCATATCCGTCTTCAATTCCGCGACAAACTGGTCCCGCGTCGGCCCCGGTTGGAACAATCGTTCCGCGGCTTCACGCAACACCAACAAAAACACCACGCTCACCGCCACGCTCGCGACCGTGGCGCCAATCCGCCAAGCCCGGGCTTGGCGGCGCAACCCATTCAATTCATCAATTTTCTGTTTCGTAATCTCAGTGCTCAAATGGCACCTCCCGTTGCCCGGGCGATTGCAATAACCCTGCCATTCGCGGAGGCACGCTCCCGAGATTCCCAAAACTACAAAAACTGACTTTTTCGAAACTTTCTTTGAAAGGTTTGCGTCGTAATTGCGACTAAGTAAGCAAATGGAGGAAACCATGATCAACCGAGCCAAGAAGCTCCTGACATTGAAAGACCTGATTCAGACGGTCTCCGAGTTCGCCCGCAACGAACACGAAACCGCGCTTGCCGTGGCTGACCTGCTCAACCGCGGTGTTGTCCGGATCGTGCCGCGTACCCAGCCGGTGCGCGTGGGCACTCACCGCCGTCGTTTCTGAAATCCGATCGCTGTGCTACAGTCGGGCGCGTTGACCCATGACGACGCCCGACTTTCCCGTAGTTCAACTTCGCTCTGCCATCCTAGCCGCCGGTAAGCGGCTGATCGTCACCGCCCCCACCGGCTCGGGCAAATCCACCCAAATCCCCCAGCTTCTCCTCGACGGCGGAGCCTGCCCCACCGGCCAGATTGTCATCCTCCAACCGCGTCGCCTGCCGACGCGCCTGCTCGCCAAGTGGGTCGCCGAGCAACGCGGCGGCCGCCTCGGCGACGAAGTCGGCTATCAAATCCGCCTCGACGACCAAACCAGCCCGCGCACCCGGATCCGGTACATCACCGAGGGCATCCTCCTCCGCCAAATGCTCAGCGACCCGAAGCTGACGGGCATCGGCGTCATCATCTTCGACGAATTTCACGAACGCCATCTCTACGGCGACATCACCCTGGCCCGGGCGCTCCAGATTCAGGAAACCCACCGGCCCGACCTGCGCCTCATCGTGATGTCGGCCACACTCGACATCGAACCGTTGAAGAAATACCTCGCCCCGTGCGAGGTCTTGTCGTCCGAAGGCCGTACCTACCCGGTAACCACGGAGTTCCTGCAAAAGCCGGTCGGTGATTTTCCCGTCTGGGACATTGCCGCCGAGGAACTCGACCGGCGATTTGAAGGCGACGCGCTCGTCTTCATGCCGGGCGGCTACGAAATCAACCGCACCGTCCAAGCCATCCGCGACCGGCACGGCAGCCG
>OMJI01000093.1 GCA_900299315.1 Verrucomicrobiota bacterium
GACGAAGGGTGGATTGCGTTACCACCCGGACGTGACGATCGGCGAAGTCGCCGCGCTCGCGATGTGGATGAGTTGGAAATGCTCGCTCTGCGGTTTGCCCTATGGCGGCGCGAAAGGCGGCGTCGCCTGCGATCCCCGGCAGCTCAGCAAAGCCGAACTCGAACGCCTCACCCGCCGCTTCACGCAGGAGATGATCCCGTTCATCGGCCCGCACATCGACGTGATGGCGCCCGACCTCGGCACCAATGAACAAACGATGGCGTGGATGATGGACACCTACTCCATGCACGTCGGCAACCCCGTCCCCCAAATCGTCACCGGCAAACCCGTCAATCTCGGCGGCAGCGCCGGCCGCCGCGAAGCCACCGGCCGCGGCGTCGCGTACCTCGTCAATCGCACGCTGGAAAATTCCAACAACATTCGCGTCGCCATCCAAGGCTTCGGCAACGTCGGCTCCATCGCCGCGCAACAACTCCACCGGTTCGGCGCCAAGATCATCGCCGTCAGCGACTACACCGGCGGTCTCTACCGGGCAGAAGGCTTGGATCCAAATGCGCTCATCGATTTTGTGGCCGCCGGCGGCGTCCTCCGTGATTACCGCGACGCCGACCGCATCACCAACGCGCAATTGCTCGAACTCGATTGCGACGTCCTCATCCCCGCTGCTCTCGAACGCCAGATCACCGGCGACAACGTCCGCAAGCTCCGCTGCCGCGTCCTCGCCGAAGCCGCCAACGGCCCCACCACCACCGAAGCCGACGCCGTGTTGCGCGCGCAGACCGACATCACCGTCATCCCCGACGTCCTCTGCAACGCCGGCGGCGTCATCGTCAGCTACTTCGAGTGGGTCCAGGACCTCCAAAGCTTCTTCTGGAGCGAAGCCGAGGTGAACGACAAACTCTACCGCCAACTCGAGGCCGCCCACCAACAAGTCCAGCAGTACTCCAAAAAGACCGGCTTCTACATCCGCGACGCCGCCCTCGCCCTCGGCATCACCCGCATCGTCGAAGCCAAAAAACAACGCGGCCTGTTCCCGTGAGGCCGCTCGACTCCGGCGGCATGTACGTGTAAGGTTTCGCCATGACGACTGAGGTCAATGCAGTCAATGGTCATCTGGCAGAACTGATCCAGCAGGCGCAAGCCGGCCAAGAGGTTGTCTTGACCCAAGACCATAAGCCCGTAGCTCGCATTGTTCCGGTAGCGCCGCCGCCCCAAGCAGCCGCGCCCTCTTTGCGAATTTCCTCGTTGTCCGGCCACCGCGTGCTGACTCCGCTGATCTCCCCATCTGAACTGGCCGACGAGATGTTTGACCAGCCATGACTGGCTTGGACTGCAACATCCTCGTCCAACTGGCCATCGCAGACCACCCGGCCAACCAGCGCACGGTGCTGGCGGTGCAAGCGGAGGTCCAGCGCGGCAACCGGCTGGTCATCCCCGGCTTAGTGGTGAGTGAGTTCTTGCACGTTGTCACCGATCCGCGGCGGTTTGCCCCGCCACTTACGATGGCGGAAGCGATCACGTGGGTGGAGGACTTCCTCGCCAACTCACAGGTTCACGTGCTGGAATCGTCTCCCGCCAGTGTGGCGCAAACCCTGAGTTGGCTGCGCCAGTTCGATCTCGGTCGCAAGCGGATCCTCGATACTTACTTGGCGGCTGCCTTGCACAGCGCGGGGGTGCGCCGCCTGCTTACATCAAACCCGGCAGACTTTGGCGTATTCAGCACGCTAGAATTGGTGACACCATGAACTACCGGCCGTTGGGACGCACTGGCGTAAAAGTGAGTGAACTTTGTCTGGGGTGCATGATGTTTGGGGCGAAGACGGAGTTGGAGGAGTCGTGCCGGATGATTGACCGGGCATTGGATGGCGGGATCAATTTTCTGGATACGGCGAATGTGTATTCGCGGGGTAAGTCGGAGGAGTTCACCGGCGAGGCGTTGAAGCGGAATGGGAAGCGCGACCGGGTGGTGCTCGCGACCAAGGTTCACGGGGCGATGGATGATGCCGATCCCAACGCCTCCGGTAATTCTCGCCGACACATCATCCAGCAATGCGAGGCCTCGCTGCGCCGGTTGAAGACGGACTGGATCGATCTCTATCAACTCCACCGGCCCAGCACCGACATTCCGATTGATGAAACGGTGCGCGCGCTCGACGATCTCATCCGCGCCGGCAAGGTGCGCTACATCGGCACGAGCACCTTCGGCGCGTGGCAGGTCGTGGAAGCGTTATGGGCGGCGAAGGAACTCGGGCTCAACCGGTTCGTCTCCGAGCAACCGCCCTACAACCTCCTCGACCGGCGCATTGAGCGGGACCTCGTCCCGATGGCGCAGACTTACGGCCTCGCGCTCATCCCGTGGGCGCCAATGGCCAGCGGGTTCCTGACCGGCAAATACAAGCGCACCGGTGCCGACCCCGCCGATTCCCGGCTGAAACGTGATGACGCCGGCAAGTGGGGTTGGCGCGTGTACACGCCGGCATTCGACATACTCGACCGGGTCGAGCAACTCGCCCAAGCCAAAGGTTGCAGCCCGAGCCAACTCGCGATCGCGTGGGTCGCGCAACAACCCGGTATCACCAGTCCGATTGTCGGGCCACGGACGATGGAGCAACTCGAAGACAACCTGAAAGCGGTCGAAGTGAAAATCACCGACGACGACCGCAAGACGCTCGACGAGGTCGCGACGCCCGGTCGGATGACGGTCTCGTATTACGAATCCAGCTTCGGCCCGCACCCGCACCGGTGGTGAGGTTGTGAAAGTTGTCGTCGCCCTCGACAAATTCAAAGGCAGCCTTTCCGCGGCGCGCGCATGCGCCATCGTCGCTGGCGCACTACGAACCGCACGACCATCCGACGAGATCATCTCCCAACCCATGGCCGACGGCGGCGACGGCACAGCCGCGGTAATCCACGAAGCGCTCGGCGGCGAGTGGGTGGAATGCGCGGTCGCCGGTCCGTTGGCGGGGATACCTAGTAGTGCTAGGTATCTTTGGCTACCGGGGCCGCGGCTGGCAGTAATTGAGATGGCGGCGGCGAGCGGGCTGGCGTTACTGAAACCGGAGGAACGCGATCCGATGCGCGCCACCACCTACGGCACCGGGGAGTTGATCCGCGCTGCCGTGGAGCGCGGCGCGCAGAAAATTCTACTCGGCGTTGGCGGCAGCGCGACGGTCGATGGTGGTGTCGGGGCGGCGATGGCGTTGGGTTGGAAGTTTCTGGATGCGGCGGGCAAGCCGGTCGGGTTTGGCGGCGGCGAACTGCAGCGGATTGCGACGGTGATTCCTCCCTCACGCTGTCATTCTGAACGAAGCGAAGAATCTCCTTCGGCAACGACCGAGACCCTTCGCTTCGCTCAGGGTGACAAGTTACAGATTGAGGTCCTCTGCGATGTGGACAATCCGCTTTGCGGCGAACACGGAGCGGCGCGGACGTTTGGTCCGCAGAAGGGCGCGACCCCGGTCACGGTTGAGAAGCTCGAGGCCGGGCTGGCGAATCTGGCTGGTCACTTCCCACACCTTGCCGACGTACCGGGCGCGGGCGCGGCGGGTGGGCTTGGGTTTGGCGCGGCGGCGTTTCTCGGGGCGCGCTTGGTTTCCGGCATCGATGCGGTGATGGCGTTAACAAAGTTCGAGGACGCAATTCGTGACGCGGATTGGGTCGTCACCGGCGAGGGTTGTTTCGATGAACAATCGTTGCGTGGGAAGGTGGTGTCCGGGGTGATGCGGTTGGCGCAGAAGCACCGGGTGAAGGTTGCGGTGCTGGCCGGGAGCGTGAAACTGACCAGCGCGCCGGGGATCGAGTTCGTGTTGGCGACCCGGCCGGCGGGGATGGTTTTGCCGGAAGCGCTGGAACGCGCGGAAGAATTACTTTCGGGCCGCGCGCGGGAGTTGGCGGCCCAACTGTAGGCGAAGCGTGAGCTTCGCCGAAGCTGACGCTTCGGCTACAGGGGATTGACGGTCAGATCGGCAAGGACGGCACCGCCGCCAGCAGCTTCTTGGTGTATTCGTGCTGCGGGCGGGAATAGATTTCCTCGGCGGTGGCTTCCTCGACAACCTTGCCGTAGTACATGACGAGCACCCGGTCGCTGATGTGTTCCACAACCGCCAAGTCGTGCGCGATGAAGAGGTAGGTGAGCTTGAACTTCTCCTGCAAATCCTGAAGCAGGTTGATGATCTGCGCCTGCACGCTGACGTCGAGCGCGCTGACCGGTTCGTCACAGACGATGAATTTCGGTTCCACTGCCAGCGCGCGGGCGATGCCGATGCGCTGTCGCTGACCGCCGCTGAATTCGTGGGGGTACCGGCGCGCGTGGTCGGGGTTGAGCCCGACGGACTCAAGCAGGTGCGCGACCCGTTCGCGTTCGGCCTGCCGGGTGGCACAGAGTTTGTGGATGCGGAGCGCCTCGCCGATGATGTTGCCGACGGTCATCCGGGGATTGAGCGAGCCGTAGGGGTCTTGGAAAATCATCTGGGCTTGCCGGCGGAACTCGCGCAGGTCGGTGACCGGTGCGCCGTTGAAAAGAATCTCACCGGCTGTTGGCTCGATCAATTGGAGGATGGTGCGGCCCAGCGTCGTCTTGCCGCAACCGCTTTCGCCGACGAGGCCGACGGTCTCGCCTTCATTGATGGAGAACGTCACACCGTCGACCGCCTTCACCCACGCGACCGGCCGCTGCAGCACACCGGCCCGGATGGGAAAGTGGGTCTGGAGATTTTTGACTTCGAGGAGTGCGCTCATGATTCCGTGAACGGGCACCGCACGCGCCGGTGGCCTTTCTCCAAGAGTTGCGGTTCGGCGTCGGCTTGGCATTCAGGGCGGACGATGGAGCAGCGCGGGTTGAACTTGCAGCCGGTGGGCAATCGGGCCGGGTTGGGGACGTTGCCGGGGATGGACTGGAGCCGGTCGTGCCGGGCGCCGAGCTTGGGAATCGAACGCATCAGCGCGGCGGTGTAGGGGTGGAGCGGCTTCTGCAACAACTCTTTGGCCGGGGCGTATTCGACGATGCGACCGGCATACATGACCGCGACGTTGTCGGCGAGATCGCCGACGATGCCAAGGTTATGGGTGATGAGCAGGATGCTCATCTGCAATTTCTGTTTCAGTTCCTTCAACAAATCTAGAATCTGCTTCTGGATCGTCACGTCGAGCGCGGTGGTCGGTTCGTCGGCCACCAACAGTGCCGGGTTGCAAGCCAGAGCCATCGCAATCATCACGCGTTGCTGCTGGCCGCCGCTCATCTGGTGGGGGTACGAACGCATCCGCTGCGACGGGTCCGGGATGCCCACGAGGTTGAGCAGGCGGACAACCTCGGCGTCGGTGGCGGCGTCGGGCCGGTGGAGCTGGAGCGATTCCTTGATTTGGTCGCCGATGCGGAAGACCGGGTTCAACGACGTGGACGGCTCCTGGAAGATGTAGGAAATCTTCGCGCCGCGAATCTGCCGCAACCGGCGCTTCTCCATCTTCAGGACGTCTTCGCCCTCGAATAGAATCTCACCGGCTTTGTAAACACCCGGCGGCGTGGCGACGAGTTTCGCCAGCGCGAGCGCGGTGACACTCTTACCGGACCCGGATTCGCCGACGAGCGCCAGCGTCTCGCCGGGCTGGATGGAGAACGACACACCATCCACCGCGCGCACTTCACCGTCGTCGGTGAAGAAGCTGATCTGCAAATCTCGAACGCTGAGAAGTTGGTGTTCAGTTGGCATGATGTGAATTGACAACAAACCGCAACCACCGGATTCCATCTAGGAGTGGCGGGAGGAACGTCAGAATGAGGGTGAAGATAAGCACGAATCCGTAGGCTGCGGGTCCAAACTTTCTGACTTCACGGCCAATGGTCACGCGGATGAGCAACTCGCAAATCCAACCGCCCGTGAAAAGAACATTGACGAGGAGTACGAATACCAACGCGCTCAATGGCTCCCAGTCTCGGTCGTCAAACGATACGTACGGCTTGAGGAGAATATCGTTGATGAGTGCAAAGACGAGTAAATTGATAATCCCGACCGCCCCAACGATGATATTGTACGGAACACGGCGCAATTCCCACCAACTGATGACACGTCCTGAGCTTCGCGGGCCATCAGGTACAGAGAATAGTCTTGTGAACAATTGCTTCATGCCGTTTTCGCCTCTGCGGTTCGAAGTTTTGGATCGAGCGCATCGCGCAGGGCGTCGCCGAAGATGTTGAGGGCGAGCACGAGGAAGAACATCGCGGCGGTCGCGCCGGCAAGTTCCCACCAGTTGCCGAGCCAGAGGCGCTGCTTGGCGTCGTTGATGATGGCGCCCCAGCTCGGCTCGTCACGAACGCCGACGCCGAGGTAGCTGAGGACGGCTTCGGTAAGGACGAGGCCCGGGAAGCGGAGGGAGAAGTTGATGATGATGAGGTGGAGGACGTTCGGCGCGATGTGGCGGAACATGATGGCGCCATCGCTGACGCCGAGCGCCCGGGCGGCGAGGACGTATTGGCGCTCGCGGTGTTTGAAATACTCGGCGCGAATGAGCCGGCAGAGACCGACCCAGCCGGTAAAGCCCATGCCGACGCAAACGGCGAGCAAGCCGCTGTCGACGTACCGGGTAATGGCTTGGAAGGCTTCACTGCGTTCGACCACACTGCGGACGACGTACGCGATAGCCATGATCAGCAGGATCCCGGGCACGGAGTCGATGACCGAGTAAAGGTACACAACCGCGGTGTCGATTTTGCGGCCGAAGTACCCGGCCACCGCGCCGAGCGCGAAGCCGATCGGGATGACAATCACGGACGTGAGCAGGCCGATCTCGAAGGCGATGCGCGTGCCTTGAATCATCTGGCTGAGGTTGTCGCGCCCGGCAAAGTTGGTGCCGAGCGGGTGCGCGGCGCTGGGCGGCTGGTTGCGGATGTCGTAGTTGGAAACCTTGTACGCGGGCGTGACGCCGCGGATGCGCGCGCCCCAAAACGTCGCCTCGGCATAAATCCAAACGGCGGTGTACAGGCCGAGGATGGCGAGGCAGACCATGGCGAACCGGTTGTGGCGGAGTTGCCGCCACGCGATTTGCCAGAGGCCGGTGTTGTTGGGGCCGTCGCTCATTTCAGTCGGATCCTCGGGTCGGCCCACGTGTAGGCGATGTCGGTGGCGAGATTCGCGATGACGAAGAGAACGGAGCCAATGAAGGTGGTGGCGAAGATGACGTCCTCGTCGCCGTTGAAGACGGCGTTGACGGTAAGGCGACCGAGGCCGGGGATGCCGAAGAAGTTTTCGAGCAGCAGGGCGCCGGTGTAGAGGAACGGGATGGCGACGATGACGTTGGTGAGGATCGGGATCATTGCGTTGCGCAGGACGTGCCGGAACAACACGGTTCGGTTGGCCACGCCCTTCGCCCGGGCGGTGCGGACGTATTCCTGGTTCATCTCGTCGAGCATCACGGTCCGGTAGAACCGCACACTGCCGCCGACGCCGGCCACCACGCCAATCAATATCGGCAGGAGCAGATACTGCGGTCCCTCGAATCCCCAGACCGGGAACAGCCGCCATTCGCTCGCGAGCCAGAACTGCGCGACCATGATGTACACGAGCGAGCTGATGCTCATTCCCATCACGGAGAGGATCACCAGACTGCGGTCAATCCACGTGCCCCGGTAAAACGCCGCGACCAACGCCAGCGCGATGGCGAGAACGAGCTCGATGATGAAGAGCGGCGTCGTCAGGCACAGCGACGGCAGCATCCCTTCGCGGAGCATCGTGCTGACGCGTTGCTTGGTGGTCATCGACTCGCCGAAATCGAGTCGCACCAGTTGGAGACAGAGCCGGGGGAACTGCGCGTCGAGCGGGTTGCGCCAATTCAGGAAGAGCGGTTTGTCGTAACCGCGCTCCTTGGAAATCTGCGCGATGCGGGCCGGTGAGGCGTTCTTGCCGGCAATCCGGTAAGCGGGATTGCCGCCCACCACGCGGAACAGGAAGAAGGTGATGAACAGCACGCCGAGCGTGATCGGGATCACCGACAACAACCGGCGGATGATGTACGCGCCCATGATTCGCCTAGTGCGGCAGCACCTTGAAGTACTTCCAGTTCGCGTACGGGAACGCGTGTTGTTTGTAGTTCTGGAACCACGGCTGAAACAAGCCGTACGCCAGCGGGTACGTCATCAACGCCCACGGACAATCCTCGACCACGATGTCCGCCATCTTCGCATACAGCGCCGTCCGCTCCGGCGAATCCGCCATCGAGACGACATGCTCGTACAACTTGTCGAATTCCGGGTTCTGGTAGTTCGTCGCGTTCACGCCCGGGCATTTGTTCGGCCCGTAGAAAAGCTGGAGCACGTTCTGCGCATCCGGGTAATCGATCACCCAACCGGCCCAGAAAATCTGCGTCTCGCCCTCGTGTTCGCGCCGGAGATACTCGGCACCGGTGAGCATCTGGACTTCGAGCTCAACGCCGATGGCGCGGAGTTGTTCGGCGTAGAAATCAGCGGCTTGCCGGGCATCGGTGCTACCGGCCCCGGGCATGATCATCGTGAGCCGGAGTTGTTTCCCTTTGGCGTCTTTGCCGCCGGGGTAGCCCGCCTCGGCGAGCAGGCGTTTGGCGCGTTCGAGATCGTAGGCGTGCGGGTACGGCTTCGGTTCATGCCCCGCCACGCCGGGCGGGATGGGTGAGGTGGCCGGGGTGCTGCGGTTGTTGGTGAGGACTTCGCAGTACTTCTTCACGTTGAGCGCCGAGGCAAAGGCTTGCCGGAGTTTCTTACGCGGTTCGCTCATGCCGCCCACGACCGGGTCGAGCATATTGAAGCCGAGGTAGTACGTGTTCAGCAACGGTGATTTCTGGAGGCGAATACCACGCCGGGCGAGGTCGCCGCTGAGTTCTAGCTGCGGGCTGATGACTTTCTCGAAGTAATCCTTGTTGATGCCGGCCGAGTACAACTGCCCGCCGAGAAACATCTGCCACGTCGTGTAGTACTCCCGGATATCGTACTCGATGATCCGGTCGACCAGCGGCAGCGGCTTGCCGACATCGGCTTGGAATTCCGGGTCGGTATTGGCCGGGAAGGTCTGGCCGCTGAAGAACGGATTGCGTTCATACTCGATCCGGTAGTTGCGCCGCCACGCTTTCAGCCGGAACGGCCCGGTGCCGACCGGGTGATTGCGGAAATCTTTGCCGTAAAACTCCACCGCCTCGCGCGGCACGACGAACGCGTATTGCATCGTCAGTACCCACAAGAGTTGCGGGTACGGCTTCGCGAGATTGACTTGGAGTGTGTAGCGGTCGGTCGCGACGAAGCCGGGGAAGGGCGCGTCGTAGTTGACCGGGTCCTTGCTGCTGCTGACGCGGTCCACCCACTCCTGCGCGCCGCGGACGTGGTTGACGAAAATCCAGTCGCCCTGCGACTGCAGCCGGGGGTTCAGCGTGCGCAGGAACGAGTAGACGAAATCCTGCGCGGTGACTTCCCGGCCTTTGCCACCCGGGAAACACGGATCGTCGGGGAACCGGATGCCCTTCTTGATCTTGAAGGTATACGTCAGCCCGTCGGCCGAGACTTCTGGTAGCGCCTCGGCGAGCCGGGGAATAACGTGGTAGGGCCGGTCGAGATAAGCGTATTCCAGCAACCCTTCGTAGACGCGCCCGACTTGATCGGCAGATTCCACATCACCGGCATCGACCGGGTCAAACCCCTTGAAGTCCCCGCCAACGCCGTACAGAACCGATTCCGCCCTGCCGAAGCCGGGAAACAAAACAAACAGCATCAGCGCGAACCAGGCTCCGCGTGTAGGCCGCTTCTGTGAAGCGGCGCGTAAAGCCGCCGCCGACTCACAGAGTCGGCCTACAAGACGAATGATCATTTCGCGGGGGCGGTCGGAGTCGGGGCCGGGGTCGCGGGAGTCGCAGGGGCAGCCGGAGCTGGCGCGGGAGCCGGAAGGCTTTCCGGCTTCGGCAACGCAGGCACCTGACTCGCCGGAGCGGCGGGCGCGGTTTCAATCGCGCGCTGCATCAGTGACTTGCCGGTCTCCCCGCTGCGGTGGGCGTGCAAGACCGCCAACAGCAGCGATGTGCCGAGGAAAATGCAGGCGCACCAGATCGTCATCCGCACGAGTGCGGTGGTCGTACCGGCGCCGAACACGGCTTCCGTCGTCGCGCCGCCAAACGCCGCGCCGACGCCCTGATCCTTCGACTTCTGCATCAAGACGAGGATGATCAGGAACAACGCGACCAACACCTGCACCACCGTCAAAAATCCAATCAAGATACCCATAGTTTTGTCCTTCTCTGTCGCCGCGCTTGGCAAGCGCGGCTACAACGTCGCTTTCACAATCGCCGCGAAGTCACCGGCCTTCAGGCTCGCGCCGCCCACCAACGCGCCGTCGATGTCCGGCTGGCTGAGCAACTCCTTCGCATTGTCGGCCTTCACACTACCGCCGTACTGAATCCGCACCTTGCCGGCCACTTCCGCGCCGAACATCCGTTCGAGGATGTCGCGGATCAACTTGTGGACTTCCTGCGCCTGTGCGGGGGTCGCGGTCTTGCCGGTGCCGATCGCCCAGACCGGCTCATACGCGATAACGGTCGAGACCATATCATCTTTCGACAACCCGGCAAGGCCGGCCATCACCTGGTCGCTGACCACGTGGGAGGTCTGCCCGGCTTCGCGTTGCGCGAGCATTTCGCCGACGCACACGATCGGGCGCAACCCGGCCGCCAACGCCGCCTTGGTGCGCTTGTTCACGCCCTCGTTCGTCTCGCCGAAGAACTGCCGGCGTTCGCTGTGGCCGATGACAACGTAGCTGACGCAGAGCTCCTTGAGCATCGCCGCCGAAATTTCGCCCGTGAATGCGCCTTCCTTCTCCCAGTGCACGTTCTGCGCGCCGAGCTGGATGTTGGAACCGCCCAGCGCCTGGGCCACCGGGCTCAGCGAGGTGAACGTGGGGCAAACTACGATTTCCGGCTTGGTGATGCCGGCCACCTGCGCACGCAAATCCTTCGCCAGCGCGGCACCGTCCGCGCCCGTCTTATACATCTTCCAGTTACCGGCAATGATCGGTCTACGATTGGGATTCATACGTGGCGGTAGTCTCCAGATTTGGCGGGAAAGGTCAATACTTCTGCTTACTGCGTTGAGGCAAAGTAACGGTCTAGTGTTGTGATCAGATCGTCCATGTCGGCAGTGGCTGTCGTCCAGACTTGCACGAGATCAACGTCGCCATAGTCGTGGATGATGATGTTGCGCATGCCGCGCATGGCTCGGAACGGGATACTGGGAAAAAGCGCCTGCGTTTCAGGCGACAGTCGGCTCGCAGCTTCGCCGATAATTTCCAAACGGCGCAAGACGGCGTCCTGTTTCTCGGTGTCCGACATGAATTGATCGCGGGTGACGCCGGCCATGTATTGGCGCACAGCTTTGGCCGAGTCGAGCATATCGCGCAGCAGTGCCCGTTGTTTGTCAGCGGGCATAGACAGTCACTGGCGCGGCCAGAATCGCCTGGCGCCGATACGGGTTGCGACTCTGTTCAACGGCGTGACGGCTCACAAGATCGACTGAACAGCCCAACTGCTCTTCCAGATCTTCCTTCATGGCACCCATTTCAAGCAGCCCAACACGGGCGCCCGGCAGGAATTCCACAAGCAAATCCACATCACTCCGGGCGTGTTGCGTACCCTCCACGAGCGAACCAAACGCCTGAACGCGCGCCACAGGCAGGTGCCCGCAAACCCGTTTCAGCACTGTTCGCACGGTTTCTAAAGTTGGCTGGTGGGGTGCGCTGCGATTCATAGGCGAATCATAAGCGAGGGCATACATGTTGGCAACGCAGGACGGCATCCCATGGAAGCCCGTCGGCCACCCCGGAACGATCCAGAACAAATTCGCCCCTTCAAGCAGGGAGGGGGAAGTGGAATCTCAGAGAGTTTGCCGCTCTTACCGGTCACTCAACGCGGCCACGCCGGGGAGAGGTTTGCCTTCGAGGAATTCCAGGCTTGCGCCGCCGCCGGTGCTGACGAAGCTCATTTCCTTGGCGAGACCGGCTTGCTTCACGGCCTTGGCGCTGTCGCCGCCGCCGATGATGGTGGTCGCACCACGCTTGGTGGCGTCGGCCACGGCCTTGGCAACTTCGAACGTGCCCTTGGAGAAGTCCGGGATCTCAAACACGCCCATTGGGCCGTTCCAGACGATGGTCTTGGCCTTGGCGATTTCCGTCTTGTAGGTCTCGATGGTCGCCGCGCCGATGTCAACGCCTTCCCAACCGTCCTCGATGCTCGGGCCGTCGGTGTTGCGCGTGGGGGCCCCGGCCTTGAACTCGGTGGTCTGCAACTGGTCTTCCGGGAGGAAGAACTTCTTGCCCTTGGCTTTTTCGAGGAGCGACTTGGCGAGGTCGATCTTGTCGTGTTCGCAGAGGGATTTGCCGACGCTGAACCCCTGCGCCTTGCGGAACGTGTAAGCCATCGCGCCGCCGATAAGGATGACGTCGGCGATGTTGAGCAGGTTCTCGATGACCTTAATTTTGTCGGACACCTTCGCGCCGCCGAGGATGCAGACGAGTGGACGAGCCGGGTTGGCGAGAATGCCGCCGAGATATTTCAATTCCTTCTCCATCAGGAAGCCGGCCGCCGCCTGGCCGCCGCGCTTCTTCACGAGCTCCGCGACCGCCGCGGTGGAAGCGTGGGCCCGGTGGGCGGTGCCGAACGCATCGTTGATGTAAACGTCGATGCCTTGCGCGAGCTTCTCCGCAAAGGCGGCGTCGTTCTTCTCTTCCTCGGCGTAGAAGCGGAGGTTTTCGAGGAGGAGAATCTGGCCGGGTTGGAGGTTCTTCTTCAACTGGTCGACTTTGTCGCCGATGCAGTCGTCAGCAAAGTTGACCGGGGCGCCGGAGAGTTCCGCGAGCCGGGCGGCCACGGGGCGCAGCGATTGTTTCGGGTCCTTCTTCCCCTTCGGCCGGCCGAGGTGCGAGCCGAGGACGATCTTGGCGCCTTCTTTGACGAGGTGGTCGACGGACGGGATGGTCGCCTTGATACGCTTGTCGTCGGTGATCGCGCCGTTCTCGTCGAGCGGCACGTTGTAATCCACGCGCATGAACACGGTCTTGCCGCGGAGGTCTTTCAAATCGGTAATCGATAATTTCGCCATGATTTTATTCTCCAAACTAAACGGGGGACGGAAGACTAGCGAATGGAGCCGGTGAGTCAAACTTTAATGGCGGCGCGGCCGGTTGGGCGTATGTTGCGGCAGGAAGGGGGTATGTGATGAAGTCGATTCTGCTTTGTACCGACGGCTCCGCCGGGGCCGCCGCGGCGACCCAGTACGCCGTGCAGTTCGCAGCCCGGTTGGGTGCGCGGGTGCAGGCCGTGTACGTGACAGACATCCGGATCCTCGAAGGGCCGTTGCTCGCGGACATCTCCGGAGCGCTGGGCGCTCAACCCTACGCCGCGTTGGTGCCGCAGTTGAACGAGTGGCAGCAAGAGAAAGCATCGCTGGCGTTCGAGACGGTCCGGTCCGCGTGCGAGAAACAACACGTCCCGTGCGAGGTGGTGCACAAGACCGGGCGAATCGTCCCGGTCATCCTCGAGCTCGAACGCGCGGCGGATCTCGTCGTGCTGGGCCAGCGCGGTGAAAACGCGCAGTGGGCCTGGCAACCACTCGGCTCGTGCGTGGAGGGCCTCGTCCGGGCCTCGATCAAACCGTGCCTCGTCGTGCCGGGTCCGTGGCAGGAGTGGGACCGGCTGTTGATCGCCTACGACGGCAGCGCCGAGTCGCAAAAGGCATTGCGGCAAGGCTTGGTGCTGGCGCGCGAATTCAAGGCAAGCGCGACGGTGGTTGTCGTGGCGGTGGACGACCGGGTCACGGTGTCGGAGTCGCAACTGCAAGAGATCGAGCGGCACGCCGCGAGCGAAGGCGTGACTGTCGCAACTCGGCAGGTTCGCGGACACGAGGCCGCGTTGGAAATCTTGCGGGCGGCCGGTGATGTCGGGGCGAAGTTGATCGTGATGGGCGCCTACGGCCACACCCGGATCCGAGAACTCATCCTGGGTTCCACCACA
Organism: Verrucomicrobiota bacterium; assembly: GCA_900299315.1. Taxonomy (GTDB): domain Bacteria; phylum Verrucomicrobiota; class Verrucomicrobiia; order Palsa-1439; family Palsa-1439; genus OMJI01. Next base: position 14,005 of record OMJI01000093.1, read on the forward strand.
TCGATGGTCCTGCAGCGGGCGACGGTCCCGGTGCTTCTGGTGCGCGGGTGAAGGCGGTTACGCCTTCTTCGGGCAGCAATGGAGGATGTCGTACGGCTTCACATCCTCGAGCCGGGGGCCGCTGACGATGTAGACCGTGTCTGTCAGCCGCTCGATGCTGCGGTGGTAATCCCACCGGAGGAGCGCGGTGTGTTGGACGACGAAGCGCGGGTCGTCGTCGCGGAAACAGGACACACACCCGGGATCCGGCAGGCCCACGAGAAATTCGCTGGCGCTGAGATTGTGGGACGTCGTCTCGTAGAAATCCTCAAACAGGACGAACGACGCCGCGAACGGATGGTCCACGTAGCTGATCGCCTGCGTCTCGCCGTCCTTGTCGCGCAAGCCGCGCGGGGCAATCGGCGGGATGGCGTACAGGTTATCCATCAAGTCATTCTTGATCTCGGCGAGGGACGACACGCCCCAGTTCTTCAGGCGTTCGGTGTTCACGCCGTAGGTGAAGACCCGGCCTTGCACCACCGCACCGACGGCGAGGCCGGACCAGTGGGCGATCCGGTGGGCGGGCTGACGCCGACCGGGGCTGGCGCGGAGAATTTTCGGGAAGAGCAGCTTGCGGATCGCCTTGTAGTTGGTGAGATCCGGTACGTCATCGCCGCAGTAGTCGAGCCGGTTGATGTGCGTCTCGATCAACTCGTCCATCCGCTCGGGTTCGAGCAGGTAATGGTTGTAGAGATGCTCGAGCATGATTGTCTGGCCGTCGGCGAGGACGAGGGTGAGGTTTTCCGGCGGCCGGACATCGAGCATCGGGCGCTTGTGCTTGAGCAGCGTGTAGTAATAGAGCGTGAAGCTGGTGGCGTCGAGGTGCGGCGTGTCGTTGATGGTCAGTGACCCGATGATCTCGCTCAACTCCTCATCGTCCGTCCCCTCGTCATCATTCCGGCACCGGTAGAGGCACCGCACTTGGGTCGCGCCGCGGGCAATCACCCACGCGCGCGTGTGGCCGAAGTCGGCGGCGTTCTCGTCACCGGTTGCTTCCTGGCGGGTGAAGGTGGCGTGCGCGACGGTGCAACCGTTCGTTTGCGCGACCTGGATGGCCGGCGCGTCGCAGTCCGGGTGTTCCCGCAGTTCGCAACTCACGAGCGCGCGGATGGTCTTCTCCGGCTGGACATCGGTAGTGGCGGCTTGGGCAAATTGATGCGCTTCGATCTTCAGATAACCGCCGGTGGTCAGGCTCGCGAGGCTGACGTGGGGGGAACCCTCATGGGTCAACGGCAGCCACCCCTCGGGGTACTGCACGGCGTATTTGTTTTCCGGGTCGCGGTATTCGCGCATGAGAGACGTTTAAGCAGTCACCTTGCCAGCAGCCTTGGAGGGTGTTAGGCTCCGCGTCCATGAGCACAGTCATTCGCGGCAAGGCTTTCGTGGTGCGCGACAACATCGACACCGACCAGATCATCCCGGCCCAATATCTCAACCTCGTCCCCACCATTCCTGAGGAATATGACAAACTTGGCAGCTACGCCCTCGCGGGTTTGCCGGAAAGCCAATATTCCGCCCGCTTTGTGCCTGCCGGCCAGATGAAAACCCCGTACGCGATTGTCATCGCCGGTCGCAATTTTGGTTGTGGCAGCTCCCGCGAACACGCTCCCATCGCCCTCGGGGCCGCAGGTTGTCAGGCCGTCGTGGCCGAAAGTTTCGCGCGGATCTTTTTCCGCAACTGCGTCGCCACCGGCGAACTTTACCCCGTCGACGCCACCGCCCGCATTTGCGAAACCGTGAAGACCGGGGACGAAGTTGAACTCGACCTCGACAAAAATACGCTCACCCTCGTCGCCAACGGCAAGGTCATTTCCACCAAGTCGCTCGGCGAGGCCCGGCCTGTGATTGATGCCGGCGGGATCTTCAACTTCGCCCGGCAGACCGGGATGATCAAAGCCTGACGCGGCGCAGCTTCACTGCCGGCAGCAACCGCCGGACATCTCCGGGAATCACCTGCCCAGACGTCGGCGTCAACGCATTCGCCGCCCCGCACGCGATCCCGAGCCGCACCGCCTCCGGTAGTTCCGCGCCCCGCAGGAACCCCACTACAATCCCGGCTGTCACTGCGTCGCCGCTGCCAATGGGATTGACCGGCTGGATCCGCGGCGGCGTGAAGAACCACACCGCGGCTGGCGTCACCAACCACGCCCCCTTCGCGCCGTGCGTCACGAGCACATTCCCGGCGCCGCGTTCTATCAACTGCCGGGCACCGGCCACTACCGGGGTTTTTCCCAGCGTGTTTTCCAGTTCGTGGACGTTGAGCTTTGCGAGCAAGGGCCGGTGGCGCAGCGCCCGCAGCAGCGGTTCGCGTTGCGAATCGATGATCACCGGCTTCTTCGCCGCCGCGCAAAGTTTCGCATACACGTCGGCCGGTGCTCCCGGCATCAGCGCGCCGCTGATGGCGACGAGGCCGGCGCGCTTCACGAGCCGGTCATACTGCCGGTAAAACGCCCGCCACTCGCCGGGCTTGGGCAACGGCGCTTCCTCGACCAACTCCGTCACCCTGCCGGTTGCCTCATCGCGGATCGTCACACACACGCGGCCGGGCGCGTCGTTCCGAAATCCCACCAATTCCACTGAGCCGCCCAGCGTTTCGATGACGCGGGCGACGTTGATGCCCTTGCCGGAAATCGTGCGAGTGACCGAACGGCACCGGTTCACGTCGCCGATGCGGAGCCGGGCGACGACCCGGGTGTCTTGGACGGTGGGGGTCAGGCCAACGCAGAGCGCGAATTTTTCACCTTGTCGGGTCATGGTTTGCTGCTATCTTGCGCGCCATTAACCCTAAATTGAAGGAGAATTCACATGTCCACACTCGTCCAAAAACCGGCCCCGGACTTCAAGGCAACCGCCGTCGTCAACGGCGCGTTCAAGGAAATCAGCCTCAGCGATTACAAGAGCAAGAAGTACGTCGTCCTCTACTTCTACCCGCTTGATTTCACGTTTGTCTGCCCGACGGAAATCATCGCGTTCAATGACAAAGTCGCGGAATTCAAGAAGCGCAACGCCGAAGTCCTCGGCGTCAGCGTCGACAGCCACTTCACCCACCTCGCGTGGATCAACACCGACCGCAAGAAGGGCGGCCTCGGCGGGCTTGATTACCCGCTCGTCTCCGACCTCACCAAGAAGATCGCTACTGACTACGGCGTGTTGACCGCCGACGGCGCCGTCGCGCTCCGCGGCCTGTTCATCATCGACCGCCAAGGCATCGTCCGCCACGCGCTCGTCAATGACCTCCCGCTTGGCCGCAACGTCGACGAAGCCATCCGCATCCTCGACGCCCTGCAGTTCGTCGAACAACACGGCGAAGTTTGCCCCGCCAACTGGAAACCCGGCGAAAAGACCATGAAAGCCGACCCCAAAGGCTCGCTGAAGTACTTCGAGTCCGTGAACAAGTAAGCTTCGACGTACCCCAAGAGAGGCGACCGCAAGGTCGCCTCTTTTTTTCCTCTACCGGTTCGCTTGACTGGGGGCGCAGTCCGCACAACGTTTGTCTGGCGTTGGAGAAACAAATCGAATGGGAGGAATTATGTCTTCAGCAAGCAAATGTCCCGTCGTCGGCAGCTCTCGCCCCCACGAAGGAATGACCAACCAAGACTAGTGGCCGAATCAGTTGAACCTCAAGGCGCTGCGCGCCAACCATCCCGGGTCAGACCCGATGGGCGGAAAATTTAGTTACGCGGAGAAGTTCCAGAAACTCGACCTTGCCACTCTGAAAAAAGACATCGAGGCGGTGATGACCACCTCGCAGGATTGGTGGCGGCTGACTTTGGCCACTACGGACCGCTGTTCATCCGTATGACGTGGCATGCCGCCGGCACGTACCGGATTCACGATGGCCCGGCGGCGCAGGCACCGGCATACAGCGGTTTGCGTCCGGGACCTACTGCGCCAGCACGGACTGCCACCGTGCCCCCAGCGAACGGGGCTGTCGTGGAAACAGTTTATCCAAGCGCATCTCGATGTCACGTGGGCGACTGACTTCTTCACCGAGGAAGTGTGGACCTGCTCCGGCTTGGTCACCTACTTCACGTTGTTCTTCATCCATCTGCGGACACGGCGCGTCCATCTCGCGGGCGCCACAGCTCACCCGGACGCCCGTTGGATGCAACAACAAGCCCGGAACTTCGCCGTCCTGATGGCCGAGTCTGGAAACAACCCGGTCTATCTAATCCATGACCGGGATGGTGCGTTCCTGCCCCTCGACGCCGTGCTGCAATCGGCGGGTGTGAAGATCGTCAAGACGCCACCGCAGGCGCCAATGTGCAATGCGTATGCGGAGCGCTTCGTCCGGGAGTGTCGGGAGACATTGGATCAGATGATCCTGCTGGGCGGACATCACTTGCAGCATGTGCTGAAACGGATGGAGCAGCATCACAACCAGCAACGCCCCCATCAAGGATTGGAGAATGTGGTTCCCATTGGGTTCGCTTATCCGACGAAACCGGCGAACGAGGACGAGGTTTGTTGCAAGTCATCGCTCGGTGGTTTACTGAACCACTACTACGCTGAACAGAAGGCCGCCTGACAATCGCCTGGATGGTGGCTGCGTCGCTCGGATGGATGCCCGCGGTGTCGGAACGGATGCCGGCCAATCGGTAGCAATCGCTCGCTGCACTCTTGTTTCATCTCGAACCAGTCACCGGAGAATTCCGGCCCAGCTGCGTTCGACGGTCATTGCGTCCGTGTCACTCGGGTTTTCAGGCCGATGAGTTCTTATACCAATCACAGTTTGTGATTGCACTATTTGCCGGTTATGGGACAGACGGTCATGCCTAAACGTTTCCACCTGAATCGGCCTGATCTGGCGCAGGCCGTCGCCGACGCTTTGGCGGATACCACTGACGTCACCGCGCAGCAACGACTCTTGGCCATGCGCTTGGCGGCCAGCGGCCAGTTAACCGCCGCCCAAATCGCGGCGCAAATCGGCATCAGTCGGCGGCAGTTCTTTCACTGGGTCCGCGCCCTGAAAGCCGGCGGGGTGGAGCAGTTGCCGCGACGGGGGCATGGTGGTGGGCCGCCGGCCCAAGTGCAAGGGGGCCTGTTGGCCGAGATGCAGGTGGGGTTGCGAGAGGGCCGGTGGAAGCGCGCCAAAGAGATTCAGCAGTGGTTGGCGCAGCGGCATCGCACGACGATGGGCCTGAGCGGCGTGTATTACTGGTTGGGAAAATTGGGCGGAGTCTTGAAGGTACCGCGCCAGACTCACGCCCACAAAAACGCGGTCGCCGCCAGCGAGTTTCAACAGACGCTTTGTACCAAGCTCAAGAGCTTGACCGTGGCTGGTGGAAAACGGGTGCGGGTCTGGGTCGCCGATGAACATCGGTATGGGTTGATTCCGGTGGTGCGGCGGTGTTGGACGTTGCGCGGCCTGCGTCCGACGGCTCCGTACCAGACGAAGTATGAATGGGGCTACTTGTATAGCGCCTGGGGCGTTTGCGGCAGAGTTTCTCTGTTTACCGGGCGTGAGCTTGGAGTTGAGCGGTTTGTTTCTGGCACGACTGGCGGCGCGGGATCCCGACGCAGAGCATGTGGTCATTTGGGATCAAGCCGGCTTTCATCCGCAACCGCCGTTACACCCCGTGCCGGCGCGCGTGCATCTGATCGCCTTACCGCCCTATAGTCCCGAACTGAATCCCGTCGAGGTCATCGGGGATCTGATCAAAGATCGGATTGCTAACACGCTGTGGCCCACGCTCGAGGCGTTGGAGGAAGCGCTGGGGGAGGAACTACGTCCGATCTACGAGAGTGCCGAGCGTGTGCGGCGGTTGGTCTCACACCCTTGGCTCATCAATCAGATAAACGCTACCGAGCCGGAGAATAGTGCAGTTCCATACTGAAAGGGGTATTACATAGTTCAGGGACCGCAGTTGATCCAAGAACAGCTTCTCGACATGGAAGTACTCGGACATGGCTACGCCAGCAATGCCTCCGCGAGGGTCACGCACGCTTGCCGGATCTTCACCGACTCCACTTGGTTCGTCGCCTCCCAATGGCGGTTCTCCAATCGGAATGCGGCACAAGCGACCGGGCCGTCGCTGTCGCGGTCGTGAAAGTAGGTCCGCAGACAGTGCAACGCCCGCTCCATGCCACGATTGCCGGCCTGCCGCTCCTGCTGAAAGCCAGCCACCGCCTGCGACACGCCATCGAGGTAGTTCTCGGCCAAATACAAGATGTCGTGGGCGTCTTTGCCTTCCTTGTCGTCTTTCCTTCCGGCAAAGGCGTTCAGTTTCAGCACCAGCAATGGACCGACCTCGGCCACGCGCACACGCCCGCGACGTGGACCGCCTGCCAGATCGTTACCGGCAACCTCAACCACGCGGACTTTGGCCAAGGCGCGGTCGATCCCCGGCGCAATCGCCGCGTGCAGGCTTTCATCCACCACCGCCGTGCCGGTATCGCTCCGGCCGTCGTCGGTCAGTAGATCGACGAACAGGTTCTGACCGCCGATCTTCCGCACGAAGCGACCGCTCACCCACCGGAAGCCGACTTCGGCGAGGTTCTGCTCGATCTTCGGGAACGTGCCGCTGGAGGCGCCGATACTGATGCCAAAATCCACATCAATCGTGACCGGTCCCACGCCCAACCCGGTCGGCGGATGCGTGAGATACCGGACGGCCAAGCCGCCGACCAATGCGAGATCGGCATGGTAATCTGCCAGACAATCCCAGACGCTCAACAACGCCTGCTCCGCCAACGCGGTCCCAGCGCCCCGGTAATCTTGATATGTGCCGGGGCTCATCGCGCAAATCCTTCCCACTGGCGCAACGCCTCCGCCGCATCCGGACCACGCTGGCCGACTTGGAGCAGGTCGAGGTAGATCTGCACGTCCGACACCAGCCGGTAACCCTGCACCTCCTGCGTGTCGAACAACACTTCCTCGTCCTGGGGCGCAATCAACCACAGGTTGCCGCCCGTCGCCACCGCCCGCGCCTTGAACGTGTGAATCAATTCCTCATGCCGCACATACGCCGACACCACCGGCACCGTCGCGTACGGCTGGCGCAACCACGCCGCGAACCATTGTGTGAATGCGATGTCCGCCGCCGGTAAGCCGGCCGTCACCTGCTTGGCGATCTCGAACTCATTCCGCCCCAGCACGGAGAACTCCTGGATCACCACCCGCTTCTTCCAGTCGTCCTTTTCCCGCCACGAGTCGAGTAACCCGTCAAAATTCCGCAATCGGAACAGTTGCGGCTTCCGTTTCCCGCCGCCTTCCCGGCTCACCAACGCCTGCCGCTCCAGCGTCGCCAACAACCGCGACACCAACCCCAGTGACAACCCCGTCCGCTCCGCCAACTCCGCCTGGGTCCACCCGCGCTCCGTCCGCCGCAACAACAACCGCGCCAGCCGGGAACTCTTCCCGGAAAAGATGTCCGGCTCCGCCAACGGATTCCGATGCACCCGCTGTTTCGGTTCCCGGTCGACCAACAGCCATGGCGTTTGCAGGAAGAACCGGCCATTCAGGTCGGCATGATTCAAGCCCGCCCGACGCAAATCCGCCGCCAACGCCGCCGCGATATGCGGACACACCACCAACACCCCCGCCCGCTCCGTTGCCGGTATCCAGTCAATCAACGCCCGCGACGGGTACAACGCCGGGCGCACTTCCAGCGTGGCCTTGCCTTGCGCTCCCTTCGCCAGCAACCGTTTTTGCGCCGGGTCCCACTGCAACGACACCCCGGCCAACCCCAACGAATCCAACGACTTCGCAAAGGTAGCCAGCAACCGCGGATTGGTTGTGATGGTGGTTAGATTGCTCAATGTTCGCCTTTTTGTGTATCCAAGTAAAATACTACCTAATAGTAAAGTCAAGCCGCCCGGACAGAGACCCACCCCGTCAACAGGTCCGCCATCAACCCCGCCTTCTGGTGCCGGAGGTTGGCGAAATCAGAATCAAGTGATGACGAGGTGTCTTCAATGGCATCAAGACGAGCCTCGGCCATTTCCTGCTCTTCCTTTCCAATCAACGGGACGGCCAAACGCTTGATGACCTTGCCGTTGATGACAGGCATTGTGCCACCACCAGCAAGAGAATCGATCTGTCTTCGTATCTGTATGATTGGGCATGCACACGACACGAACTGAATCCACATCCGTCGATCCGAATCCGCTTGGCCTTGCGCTGTTGGCTTGGCCTGATGCTCGGCATGAACAACTGCTCGCTGAGCTCGCCAGTGCCGTGGCCGCCGGGGACAAGGAAGCTGTGTTCGTCGTCGCCGCGCGCATCGTGGCGGCTGGCGCGGCGGGGCACGCCCAGTCAATCGACTACAATGATGCCCTGCTGCCAGTCGAAGAGGTGGCACGCCGGCTCAACATCTCCGTCCGCACGATCGACCGCCGCCTGGCGGATCTGCGCTCGGACTTCCCGCAACCGATTCGGTTCGGCGGTCCGCGCGGTCAGCGCAAGTGGTCTCCGCTCCAGATCGACGCCTATTTGGCGAAACATGCGCGTGTGCGCACCTGATCAGGGGAACCTTCCGTGATCTCGTTCGTCTACAAAAAGGCAGGTCGGCGGCTGTGGCGCGGCCGTTTTCGTCTCGACGGCGATCCGCAGATCTCCGACATCCCCCTCCGCACCCGCGACAAGCAGGACGCCGAGCAGAAACTCCGTGACCACATCCTCGAGTTGGATCAGGAACGCGCCGGCATCATCGCCCCCAAACCTCTCCGCGTGGCCGCCCAGCGCGGCATCCGCGAGCATCTCAACGATTACATCGCCGACATCGCCAAACGCGGTCGCGATGTCGACTATGGCTACAATGTCGACAAGATCATTCGCCGGTTGGTGGCCGAATGTAATTGGTCCTTTCTTCGCGACATCACCCCGGATTCCTTTCTCGCGTGGCGCAACCAGCAAGCGAAAGCCCCCAAAACTCTCAACGAGTATCTCGCCACCATGTCGACCTTTCTCAACTGGCTCGTCCGCCAGCGGCGCCTCCCTGCCAATCCCCTCTCCGTGGTTGGTTCGGTCGAGGTGCGCGGTCTGGAACGCCGCAAGCGCCGCGCGTTGTCAGCCGACGAGGTGAAGCGGCTGTTGGCAGTTGCTGACCAGCGCGCCGTCGTCTACATCTTCGCCCTGCTGACCGGGCTGCGGCGCAGCGAGATTGCCGCCCTCATCTGGGCGGATGTCCATCTGGACGTCCCCCGACCCTATCTGATTGCCCGCGCCTCCTGCACCAAGAACCGCCGCGATGCCATCCTGGGCCTACATCGCGATCTGCTTTCTCTCCTGCGCTCCGTGCGCCCACCCCGGGCTCTCCCGTCTGATCCCGTCTTTCCACGTGTCCCCAGCATGTACTGGCTCAAGAAGGATCTCGCGGCGGCCGGCATCCCCTACAAGGATGTGCTCGGGCGCCAAGCCGACTTTCATGCCCTCCGACATACCTTTGGGACGAACCTTTCCCTCGCGGGTGTTCTGCCGCGGGTGGCGATGGAACTGATGCGCCACTCGGATATGCGCCTGACGATGAAGGTCTACACCGACGCCAATCTCCTGCCCACCGGCGATGGGATTGACCTCCTGCCGAGTCTCACCTTTGGCGCGAGGTAGCGAGCGGATAGCACGGAGCTTGCAAATTCTCCTACCTTGCCTAGTCGACCGTTCCACTCTCTATCGCAGTAGGCTAACTAGGCTTTCTCACGAGAGTCTTTCTCACGCGGGCCTAACATCGGCGCGAACGATAAGGCGTGCGGCACGGAATGTTGCGAGCCTGACAGTGGACTTAAAACTGCCGCGAGAGCAGGTTGTCGATCGATGTGAGGTTTTCCTCGATGGCCGCAAAATAGTGATTCGTCCCGTCTGGGAAATGGTTCACCAACTGGCAGGTGACGTTGCCGAACTTGTCTTGCAGCAAAGGGCGGGCAATTTGTTCCCAAAAGCTTCTCGTCTTGCGCATCAAGTCAGCGGCGCTGTGGTGAGGCGGGCTGTAATTGGCAGTTGTGGCCTCACAGCTAGCCGACTCAGCGAACTCTTGGAATAAGTCTGGTAAACGGTGGGGATAATCGGGTGCAGCCAACTGTCCCAGAAGATCGGCAGATCCTACAGCTTGGCCAAGGAAAATCTCGGTTGGCGCTCGTTGGGCGAGCGCATCAATTTCGCAACTCGGCTCTGTCCAGCGGATGATGTTCTGTACGAGTATCACTTCGTTTGCCGTGAAACCCAACGGCGGCAGAAAGCGTGCGGCGAGGCTGGCTCCGCGTTCCACGTGATGGCGGGTGTACCGGGCGCCGGTCCCACCGTCGTCATTGAACTCGCGCAGATAACCAGTGTCATGCCACAGAATCGCGGCCACAGCGACCTCATAGTCACGTGCATTCAGCAGGGGGGCAAGGCGACTGTTGAGATGCCCGTCGAGGAGACGCCCCAAAGCAACTGTGGCATCGCACGTGTGGTTGAAATCGTGGTAAGCCATGTCACAGGCGCGATACCCGGGCAGCTTGCCGGCAAAAAGCTTCGCGACGGTGTCGAACAGTTCCTCGATCAGACGCGCCGAATGATCCGGGAAGTGTCGGTGCAGCGTATCGGCAAGGAGGGCAACGGTCGTTGCGGGGGAGTTGGGCGGGATGGGGTGCATGAGCGCCGTTGACAAGCCACGGGAACTTTGCCAGAAGGTACTGCGAACGCAACCTCGAAAGGTCGCCCCATTGAAACTTTCCTTTTTCTTAATTGCTGCATTTGGTCTGGCTGCCGTTATTCGTTCCAACGCGGCTCCACTCAGCGAAGCCCAAGTCACCGAGATGAAAAATCAGGTCAACTACCGGGCGGAATCAGAAGCGGACCGGGCGGCCCGGTTGGGCGACAGGGTGCGTGGCGCAGATGTGTTGCGGACAGGGGAGAAATCGCTGGCGGAGATGGAATTTGAGGACAAGACCATTACCCGCTTGGGGCCGCAGAGCGTGTTCTCTTTCAAGTCCGCCGAGCGCGAGTTTCAGGTGAAAGAGGGGCTCGGCTTATTCTGTATGCCCAAAGGCTCCGGCGGGGGGCGGATCGTCACGGCAGCCATCACGGCGGCCATCGAGGGCACCACAGTGCTCGCATTGGCGGCCGGCAAAATCGTCTTCCTTGAAGGCACCGGCAAGGTGTTCACGAACGACGGCCGCCAGCAGCACGCGATTCGCGGTGGGGAGATTGCATTCCTAGAAAAGGGGCAACTTGTGGTGCGGCCCATCGCCTTGCAACCGATCTTGCGTTCCCGGTTTCTGCGGAGCCGGCCGCGGCAACTACCCACCACCCCGCTTATATTGGCTGTGGCCCGTGAGCAGGAAAATGGCGGGGTTGGCGACATCAATGACCCGGCGGGTCGCAATGAGAGCTTGATTGTCCCATTGCTGAACCGGGAATTCTCCGGCAACCGGCCTCCTTTACTCCCATGAAATTATCCCTCTGCATTCTGTTGGGCGGTCTGGTAATGACCGGGGCTGCGACCTTGCGCGCGGCGGATACCAATGTCGAGGACGCCAGCGAATTTGACCAGATGCTGACTGCCGGGGTGAAGAGCGAGCCTTGGGGTGAAGTCAGCAGCGACACGCGCGTTTACCGTTCCACCAACATCCAGTTATTACCGGATAACCTCTTCTACCCCGAGCGCGCCGACACGGTGGTGGCCCAGACTTTCACCGTCCGCCTACAGCACCACCTTTCCGACGCGGTACTGGCGGAGTTGATCCTGCGTTACCAGTTGTACCGGTACTTGAACACGGAGAGTTTGGATTTCAACACCCAATCCGCCACCTTCCAGCTCAGCGGCGAGATACCGGACCTGTTCCGATGGTACGGAAACTTCACTGCCCAACGTCAGGAGTTCGTCCGCGGACGCGACGGCGAGTTCTTCAAGATGTACAACCCCGAGTTCGGTATTTGGCGCGATCTCGTACTCAATCGGCATCTGACGTTGTTTGGCGGCTACCAGCTTGATTGGCGCCCATCCTCACCCGGATTCTTCGACCGGGTGGACAACACGCTCTACGCCGGTTGCACCGTGGCATTGCTCGACAGGTTGAGTGCTCAACTGCTTTACCGACTTAGCCTCCACGATTACACCAATTACCGCGACCGCTTCGACGTCAACCAACTCGGCGGCATCACGCTCTTTTACACCTTCTGCGCCAATGCCCGGGTTGAGCTCTTCGTGAACTACATCCACAACGACTCGAATCTTGCCACCCGGGATTACGACATCTGGGAAGGTGGCGGCGCGTTGCGGCTTAGCTTCAACTTCTGAGCGACTCCAGCGCGTACACCGCGACCGGCTGGGCTCGACCCTTTACGGGGAGTGCGCCCAGTTGTTTGACGACCACCCTGTCACGCACAAGTTCATAGACGGACTCCGTGAGCAAAATGTCCGTGCCGAAGTTCTTGTTCAAACCTTCGACCCGGGAAGCCACATTGACGGGGTCACCGATGACGGTGTACTCCGTGCGTTGTGGTGATCCGATGTCACCGACGATCACCTCGCCGTGGTTCAAGCCGATGCCGATTCGCCAGACCGGCTGACCAGTGTCCTGCCAGCGCGCCTGCAATTCCGCCAGCCGCATCCGCATGCCGTAGGCAGTTTGCACCGCGCGCCACGCATCCTCGGCAGGACGTTGACCAATCGGCGCCCCGTAAACAGCCATGATGGCGTCGCCAATAAATTTGTCCAGCGTGCCGTCGTGTTGCATGACGACTTCCACCATCGCCGTGAGATACTCATTCAACTGTGCCACGAGCTGGGAAGGGTCGGATTGTTCTGAAGCAGAGGTGAACCCGCGGATGTCCGAAAAGAGAATTGTCACAGGCCGACGTTGACCGATCAGGCTCGCCTCATACTGCTCGGAACGCTGCAAAATCTCATCCGCGACCGGCTTGGACACATACCGCTCCAACGTCCGTCGCAGCCTCCGTTTCTCCATTTGCTCGGTGATGATCTGCGTTGCCAAACCCACCACTCCACCACCGGCAACCGTCCAGAGCGGAGCGGCGACCGGCCACACGGCGCCGCTCCAGCGAAACACGGCGAAAGTGATGCCCCCATACGCCCCGCCCAGTAGCAGCAGCCAGCCCAACTTCGCAAGCGGATGTCCGGCTGCTTGCACGACGATCGCCGTGGCCAATGCCATTGTCATCAGGCAGATAACGCCCAACCACCGCGGCGCCTCTTGGGGCACCCCGGTATGCAGTAGCGTTGCGATGGCATTCGCGTGAATCTCCACTCCGTTCATCACGCCGAACGGCGTGGGGTGCTGGTCGTGCTGGAAATTACTCATTGGACCCACCAGCACGATCTTGTCTTGAAACACGGCACCCCGTTGCAGGTTCCGCTCCCATGTCTTCGTGTACAACACCTCATAAAGCGGCACGGTCCGGAATCGGCCAGTCGGCCCGGCGAAGTTGATCAACCCAGGTGCGCCGCCTCGGTGCGCGGTGAGAGCGGCAAAAGAACGCCACACTGGCTCGCCCGGGCTTGGCGAAATACCGGCTTCGGCCGCGGCGGTGGTCTCGTATTTAGTGCGGCGCGCAACGCCGTCCAAATCCGGCCAAAAATTCACATACCCCGCCATCGCCGGGCTGGCTACGCCTTCTGGTAAGACAGGGGAGGGCAGCATCAACTGCCGGCCCTCGTTCGTGAAATTCGCCGCCAACACCAGCCGGTCAGCATGCCGGGCAACCGCCGCCTGCAACGCTTCATCCCCGGCGCGCGGTGTAGAAAACAGCAAATCCAGTGCGACGACTCGTGCCCCGGCATTGCAGAGTCGGTCGATGAGCCGCGCGTAGAGCGTACGCGGGAAGGGGAAACTCTGTAACAACGCAAGATCCGGGTTGGCGTTCATCTCGTCGGTCGTGAACTTGTTCAGCGAACGGTCATCGATTGCCACAATGACGATGTCTTCCGGTACCGGTCGGGCGCCGCGCAGTTGGAACC
>OMJI01000094.1 GCA_900299315.1 Verrucomicrobiota bacterium
AAACCTCAACGACAAGGAGAAGGTCAAAAAATTCCTCCAGATGTCCAACGCCACCGCCCGCGACGCGGTGAACATCGTCAACCGGCTCCGCGAGTTCTACCGGCATCGCAAGACGACCGAGGTTTACCAACCGGTCGATCTCAACCAGATCATTGAGCAAGCCATCGTGCTCACGCAACCCCGCTGGAAAGACCAGATGCTCGCGGGCGGGGCGACCATCCGCATCGACCTCGACATTCAAGAAACGCCCCCGATCCACGGTAGCATGACTGACCTGCGCGAAGTCATCATCAACTTGATTTTCAACGCGGTGGACGCGATGCCTACCGGCGGCGTCATCACCATCGCCACCCGATGCGACGGCCGGCAGGTCACACTCAGCGTGCGCGACACCGGCGCGGGCATGACCGAGGAGGTCCGGCAGCGGTGCCTGGAGCCATTCTTCTCCACCAAGGAAAAACGCGGCACCGGCTTGGGATTGGCGATTGCCTATGGTGCGGTGCAACGTCACGGTGGAACCATCGACATCCAGAGCGCGCCCCAGCAAGGGTCGACGTTCACCGTCACCCTGCCCTGCCAACCGGCTGCCAACACCCCGACCACTCCCGGCCCCGAGGCGGTGCCACCGTTGCGGGTGTTGCTGGTGGAAGACGATCCACAGGTGCTCGAATTTGAATCCCAGTACCTGCGCGGCGACGGCCATCACGTCGAGACCGCGACGGGCGGGAAAGACGCGTTCCAGAAGTTTCGCGCCGGCCAATTCGACATGGTGGTGGCGGATCGCGCCCTACCGGAATTGACGGGCGATCAGCTTGCCGCTGCCGTGAAGTCGTTTCGGCCGCGGACGCCGGTACTCATCGTGACCGGCTTCCACGATGGTCGCGCGACGGTGGCCGACCTCGTTGTCCCCAAGCCCATCACGCAGGATACCTTGCGCCAAATGGTCGCCAAACTGCACCGTGAATCCGACAAGAAGGAGTGCGCCGCATGAAAAAGATCCTCGTCGTCGACGACGAACTCACTTCCACCCGTCTCCTGAAGCAGGGCCTGGAGCACTGCGGTCTCTACGAGGTCCGCGAAGAAAACAAGAGTGGTCGCGTCCTCGATACAGTGCAGGCCTTCCGTCCCGACCTAATTGTGATGGATGTCTGCATGCCGGAGATGGACGGCGGCGAGGTCGCGAGTGAAATCCGCGCGCACCCGGAGCACAAAAAACTGCCGATCATCTTCCTCACTTCCGTCGTGTCCGAAACCGAGACGGAAGCGCGCCCGTTGATGAGCGGTGGGTTTCGCTTTATGGCCAAGCCGGTGAACCTGACTCGGCTGATGGCGGAGATTGAACGTCAGCTCAGCGGCGACAACTGACGGTCAGAAGTCCGGCAGTTTGTCCATGTTGGCCGGTGTCACGACCATAAAGAACCGCTCAAACCACTCGCGCGCCGTTTTCGGCTCCGCCTCAGCTTTTTGCGGCTCGAAGCGCGGCACAATCGCCAGATTCACCACTCCCGCCTGCATCAAGCTCTTGGTCTGCGGTGTGTAACCGCTCAGAACGACGAACTTCGGCCGCCGCTCGGGCACTTGCCGGTAATCCTGATTCGGGAAAGAAGGTCCCCCGACAAACGAAACGATTGCGTCGGCATCCCCATGCTTCTGGACGATGCGCAGATACTCGGTGGCCTTCAGTCCCATCTCCGGCATGGCCATCTCCTCCATCTTCATCGACACACGCTCTGTGGCGGCGACCGACAATCCCGGGAACTTCTTCAGCTCCGCCGTGAACGCCGTCACCGAGGCCTCAAGGGGCGACGACTTCGCATCGTACGCGACCAACACCAACCTGCCCGACCCATTCAACAGCTTGCTGGTGGACTCGGCGCCGACTTGGCCGACGCCCTCAAACGGTTTCAAGTTCACCCGCGCCGTGGGCGAGCGCTGTGAGAGATAAATCGAAACACCCGAGGCAATGATGACGAGGATCGAGATTAGCGCCAGAAGTGGTCGTTTCATGTCTTTCTTCTACTCAAACCCGCAGCCCATGTCGAGCCGTCATTCCACGCCGGCCATCAGGTGCAACACCCGCTCCTGGCTCGCCGCTGCCCGTTCTACCTGCCCCACAAGCCGACCGGCCCGCATCACGAGGATCCGCGTCGAGAGATTCAGCAGTTCCGGCAACTCCGACGAGATCAGCACAATCGCCAGGCCCCGCCCCGCCAAATCATCCAACAACCCGTGAATCGCCGCCTTCGCGCCCACGTCCACCCCGCGCGTCGGCTCGTCCACGATCAACACCTCCAACTCCCGCGCCAGCCACTTCGCGAGCACCACCTTCTGCTGATTGCCGCCGCTCAAAGAACTGACCGGCGCGTCCAACCCCGCCGTCTTCACCCGCAGCCGGTCGAACCACCCCGCCGCCTCCGCCGCCTCCCGCCGCTGATCCAGCAAGCCCCACCGCTTCAGCCGCGGCAGGATTCCCAACGAAAAATTTCCCCGGCAACTCATCCCCAACACCAACCCCTGCCGCTTCCGATCCTCCGGCACCAAGCCCACCTGCCCCGCCGCCTCCACCGCCCCGGTCGCTTGCGGGTCCAAACCAAATACTGCCTGCGCCACCTCACTACGCCCGGCACCAACCAACCCGGCAAACCCCACAATCTCACCGGCCCGCGCCTGAAACGAAACATCCTGAAACTTCCCCGGCGAACTCAGACCGGTGACTCGCAGCTTCACCTCACCGGGCTGGGCGGCGAGATGTTGCGGAAAATACTCCTGCAACGACCGGCCAATCATCATCTGCACTAGCCGGTCCTGCGTCGCCTCCGCGCGCGTCAGCGTCCCGACGTACTTCCCGTCGCGCAACACGCTGATCCGGTCGCACAACCGCAACACCTCCGGCAGCCGGTGCGACACATAGATCATCGTCACCCCCCGGCCTTTCAGCTCCCCGATCAGCTTGAACAAATGCTGCGCCTCCGCTTCCGAGAGCGAACTCGTCGGCTCATCGAACACCAAAACCTTCGCCCCCGTCCCCACCGCCGCGGCGATCTGCACGAGCTGCTCCTGCCCGGTCATCAGCATCCGCATCGACTGCATCACGTCGAGCGTCACCCCGATCTCCGCCAACAACTCCCGGGCGCGAACCTGCATCGCTCCCCGGTCGAGAAACACCCCGCCCCATCGCGGCAACGCCCCGAGACAAAGATTCTCCGCCACCGACAAGTCCGGACAGAACGCCAACTCCTGATGCACCATCCCGACCCGCGCATCCCCGGCAATCCGCACCTGACCGGCGTCAGGCCGGTAAATCCCCGCCACGATTTTCCCGAGCGTGGACTTACCAGCCCCGTTCTCGCCCATCAACGCGTGGCATTCCCCCGCCGCAATCGAAAGCGTGACACCGTCCAGCGCCGTCACGCCCCCAAAATGCTTCGAGATGGAATCGAACTCGATCATGCGTTCATTTTTCCATGGAGGGCGCGGCTCC
>OMJI01000095.1 GCA_900299315.1 Verrucomicrobiota bacterium
GAATGTGGCTTTCTTCCGGATGAATGCCATCATCAGCGTTGTGTTTCTGGTGGGGGTTGTGGCGGATGTGATTTGCCGGTAGGGCGGGCTGCCCTCAGCCCACCGTGAAGTTGATTTCAGACTGGGCGCGGTGAGGGCACCGCGCCCTACCAACAACTTGAATGAATCGATTGATTGAACGCTCGGAGTTGCGCGACATTTGGGAAAAGGTGGGCGCGGGGAAACGCCTCGACCAAGTCGATGGCTTGCGTTTATTCCAGTCCAACGACCTTGCGGCCATCGGCTACATGGCGAACCATGTCCGCGAAAACAGGAACGGCAACGTCGCCTACTACATTCTCAACCGGCACATCAATTACTCCAACATCTGTATCCTCGACTGCGATTTCTGCGCGTTCTATCGGCGGCGGCGCGATGCCGGGGCGTACGAGTACAACTTGCCGCAGATGATCGAGAAGGCGCAGGAGGCGCTGAAACTCGGCATCACGGAAATTCACATCGTCGGCGGGCTGCATCCGTCGTTCAAGTGGGAGTACTACATCGAGATGTTGCGCGAGTTGAAGAAGCTCGACTCGCGGCTCCATCTGAAGGCGTTCACGGCGATTGAAATCATGCATCTGTCGTGGGTTGGGAAGCGTAGCATCCCGGCTACGCTCGCTGCGTTGAAGGAAGCGGGGTTGGGTTCGCTGACCGGTGGCGGCGCGGAGATATTTGACCCGGAAGTGCGCAAGGTGATTTGCCACGCCAAGGAGTCGGCCGAGGAATGGCTCGATGTCCACCGGACGTGGCACAAGATGGGCGGACGCTCGACGTGCACGATGTTGATTGGTCACGTCGAGAAACCGGAGCATCGGGTGGATCATCTCCACCGGCTCCGCCAGCTCCAAGACGAGACCGGTGGGTTCACGGCGTTTGTGCCGTTGGCGTTTCATCCCGAGAACACGAAGCTCGCGCACCTGACCGGGCCGAGCGGCTACGACATGCTGAAGACGCTGGCTGTGGCGCGGCTCTACTTGGACAACGTCGAGCACATCAAGGCCTACTGGATTTTGATGGGAATGAAGTTGGCGCAAGTCGCGTTGAGTTACGGTGTGGATGACATTGATGGCACTGTCATCGAGGAGAAGATTTATCACATGGCCGGGGCGCGCACTCCGCAAGAGATGGCCCGGGATGAGCTGGTAAAGGCGATCCGCGAGGCGGGACGCGACCCGGTGCAACGGGATTCGTTGTATAAGCCGGTAAGCGGGAGTCGAAGCGTGAGCTGCGGGGAAACGGAAGCTCACGCTTCCGCTATAGTCAGCACTCCCAATAGTGAAGGGGGCGCGGCGTGAGGATTGGGGCGGTGCCGTACCTGAATGTGCGGCCGCTGATTTATGGGATTGAAGACCGGGTCACGCAGGTCGAGCCGGCGCAGTTGGCGGATTTGATGTATCGCCGGCATCTGGATGTGGGGATGGTGCCGGTGGCAGAGGTGCTTTTGCACGACCAGTACGATGTGCTCGACGGAATTGCGATTGCGGCCCGGGGGGCGGTGAAGAGTGTGTTCGTGGCGCACCGGACACCGGTGGAACGAGTCGCCCGGGTAGCAGTCACGCCAGCCTCCCGGACATCCGTTTGGCTCTTGCGGATCTTGCTGAAGTTGAAATTCAACCGCGAGCCGGAGTTCTACACCAAGCCGCCCGGCGCGAAGTTGAGCGAGCATGAAGCGATGTTGCTGATCGGCGACGAGGCGATCGAGTACGCGTTGCGGGAGGGGCAGCGGTCTTTGTGGGACTTGGGTGCGGCTTGGTTGGAGCACACAGGGTTGCCATTCGTATTTGCCGTCTGGGCATTTCAGCGTGGGTTCAGAGGCGGCGCGCCGGCAATCCTGCGAAAAGCCAAGGCTGCCGGGCTTGCGCACGTGGAGGAGATTGTGCAGAATGCCCGGGAAGCGAGTCCGGAGTTCCTGCGGGAATACTACGCGCGGTGCGTCTGGTACGATTTGGGCGCCGCGGAGAAGCAGGGGCTGCGGCGGTTTCAGGAATATCTGCGGGAGTTTGGATTAGTGCAGGGTTGTCATGATTTACGATACATCGCTTGATGGGATTCAGGACAAGGTGTTGGCCGGCGAACGCATCGAGTCGGCGGAAGCGCTGCGACTCTACCGGGCCTTGACGTTGCCGGAGTTGGGCGCGCTGGCGGATGCCGTGCGGCGGCGGATACACCCGGACAACCGCGTTACCTACATCATCGACCGCAACATCAACTACACCAACATCTGCAACGTCTACTGCACCTTCTGCGCGTTCATGCGCGAGGAGAAGGATGACGATTCGTACGTGCTCACGAAAGAACAGGTCGGCGCGAAGATTCAGGAGCTAGTGAACATCGGTGGCGTCCAGATCCTGATGCAGGGCGGACATCATCCCAAGCTCGGAATTGATTACTATCTCGAATTGCTCCGCTATATCCGCCGTCAATTTCCGCAAGTGAATATCCACGGATTTTCCCCGCCGGAGTTCACTCATTTTGCTGAGGTGTTCCAGTTGCCGGTCGAGGAAGTGATCCGGCAGTTCAAGGACGCTGGGCTGGGTTCCATCCCCGGCGGCGGCGGTGAAATCCTCGTCGACAAGGTGCGTAAGCGCATCGCCCCGCTGAAATGTTCCGGTCAGCAATGGCTGCATGTGATGGAAGTCGCGCACGGGCTTGGGTTGAACTCGTCGGCGACGATGATGTTTGGGCACGTCGAAACCGTGGAAGACCGGATCGAGCACCTGCGGATGCTGCGCGAGGTGCAAGACCGGACTCACGGCTTCACCGCTTTCATCTGCTGGACATTCCAGAACGAGAACACCCGGCTGCGGGTGCCGTCGGTCGGCGCGCATGAATACCTCCGGATGCAGGCGCTGGCCCGAATCTTTTTGGATAATTTCCCGAACGTGCAATCGAGCTGGGTGACGCAGGGCCCGCAGATTGGGCAGGTGGCGCTGCAATTCGGCGCGAATGACTTTGGTAGTGTGATGATGGAGGAAAACGTCGTGTCGCAAGCCGGGGCGACGTTCCGCATTAACGAGGAAACGATGTGCCGGCTCATCCGCGAACTGGGCTACGAGCCGCACCGGCGCAACAACTGGTATCAACTACTCAACTGAGGTCGCCGTGGCAAAATTCAAAACCATCCTCCTGTTCGGAGCCCCCGGCAGCGGCAAGGGCACGCAGGGAAAAATGCTCGGCACGTTGCCGGGCTATAAGCACGTCGCGTGTGGTGACGTGTTTCGCTCGATCGATCTCAATAGCGAAGTCGGCAAGGTCTTCCTCCAGTACTCCAGCAAGGGCGAGCTGGTTCCCGACGATTTCACGGTGCGGCTCTGGAAGGAGCACATCGACAAGCTGGTGACCATCGGCGCCTTCAAACCCGACCAGACAATCCTCGTGCTCGACGGCATCCCGCGCAACGTGCATCAAGCGGAGATGCTCGACGAGCACATCGACGTCATCAAGCTCATCTGCCTGCGTGCCGTCCACAACCGCGACGAGATGGTGCGCCGGCTGAAATCCCGCGCCCTCAAGGAGAACCGGCTCGACGACGCCAACGAGGAAACCATCCGCCACCGGTTGGAGGTGTACGACACCGAATCTCGCCCGGTACTGGCGCACTACCCGAAGGCGGGCCGCGTCGACGTGGATGCGATCCAAGAGCCCATCGAGGTGGCGCATGACATTCTCAGTGCTATCTTGGGACGTACCGAAGAGCTTCATACCATTGACGTTCCGCCACCGCCGATTGGTGCCAAACGGTAGCGAAACCTCGGTGGGGGTGTCGGTGTTTGAAATGCGTGACAATTCCGCCGCCGCCGGCCCGGCACGCGTCGGGGACTAACAAAGTCCGGGTAAAAAGGGAGAAAGCACATGAAGCGGTTGAAATTCTGGGTAGGTGGAGCCGCCGTGGTCGTCGGGGCGGCAGTTTCTGTTTGGGCAATCACTCTCAACACGCGCACGTTTCGGGCGGTCACTTCCATGGTCGGTGTCATCCAAGACACCAATCTCGCCGGTAAGCCGCAATATGAATTCGAGACGCTCCAAGGTCATGACTTGGTGAACCTCGCTCTCGGTACGCCCCTCGACACGGTCCGCTCGAACCAGGTCATGGCGCTCGAAGTCAATTGCGACAGCAGCGCGATGAAGTTGGTCGTTTACGACAAATCTGCCGGCAGCAATCTCGTCACCTTCGCGACCAGCAGCTCGGTGGATGTCGTCCAGCAACAGGACAATGACACTGCCGCATTTCCCAATCGCGAGCGGTTCGTCGCGAGACTCGACGTCGCTCCCACCGGCAACGCGACCGACGGTTTTGTCGGCGGATACCTGACCGTGGCCGGGCGGCTGCACTTGAACCCGACCAACGGCTGTCCGCGCGCCGTCTTGGTGGACGCGGACCGGCGGCAGGACCTGGCCTTGAACGATCACCGCGAGCCGCGCAATAGGGATGACGTTGACCGGTTGGTTCGATTTGCCGGTCGGGCTCACTACATTGGCGTGCTGCAAGTCGTCACCGGCGGCACCACCAACACAGTCCTTGTGCCCAACGGCAACCTCAGCCTGCGCCGGCAATTAATCCCGTAGTCGTTTGCGGGTTGCGCTCCCGGCACTAGGTTGGCAGACTCAATCCCCATGCGGATACTCTTCATGGGAACAGCCGAGTTGGCGTGCCCCTGTCTCGAAGCCATTGCCGGTCAGGTTGTCGGTGTTGTCACCCAGCCTGACCGGCCCAAAGGCCGCGATCTCAAACTCACGCCGCCGCCCGTCAAAGTCACCGCCGCGCGCCTGGGCTTGCCGGTGGAACAACCGGAGCGGATCCGCGATGCGGTGGAGTTGCTCCGCAACTACCGGCCTGACCTCATTGCTGTCGTCGCCTACGGCCAGATTCTGCCCCGCGCCATCCTCGACATCCCGCCGCTCGGCTGCATCAACGTCCACACCTCCCTCCTGCCCCGGTGGAGGGGAGCGGCGCCGATTCAGTACGCGTTACTGCATGGCGACGCCCAGACCGGCGTGACCACCATGTTCCTGAACGAGAAGATGGACGAAGGCGACATCATCCTCCAACGAACCGTTCCGATCTCGCCCGACGAAACTGCAGCGACATTGCATGACCGGCTGGCAGTCTTGGGGGCCCAGTTGCTGGCGGAGACGGTGAGCCTGCTCGCCTTGGGAAAAGCCCCGCGCATCCCGCAGGACCCGACGCAAGTCACCTACGCCAGAAAGATCACCAAGGACGATGGTCGCATCGACTGGACGAAGCCAGCGGCGGAAATTGAGCGAATGATTCGCGCGTTCAATCCGCGGCCGGGAGCGTTCACGGAGGACAACGGCAAGCTCGTGAAAATCTGGCAAGCCACCGTGACGGCTGCCGGCGCTCTGCAACTCCTGGAGGTCCAGCCTGCCGGCGGCAAACGGATGGGCTTCGACGCTTACTTGCGGGGAAACAGTTCCAGCAGCTTGTCGCGCCGGTAGGTGAAGATGCGTTCCAGATCCGGCGCCACAAACCACCGGTGCATCAGCGAGCCACCCCAGTGCGCATACTCCACATGATCCCGGCACAACGTCCCGCCGTCCTTCTCTTCGAACGTGTGAGTATGCACCCAGAGCCGGTAGGGGCCGCGGAGTTGCCGGTCGACAAACCGGTACGGCGGTTCCCATGCGCTGATTGTCGTCGTCCAGTGGATCGGCAGGCCGTGGATGCGAAGCCGGTAGCGGATCAAGGCTCCGGGTCTCATCTCAATTGGCTGAGGAGTCAGAATTCGAAAACGAAGCCAAGGCGGAGTCAACGCGTCGAGGTTGCCGGCATCGGCGAAGAAAGGAAAAACCTCGGTGCGAGGTCGCGGAATCCAAAGTTCTCGGTGTAAATGGCGGCGTAACATGCCTCTTGAGATGCTGAATAGGGCGGTTCCGTTGCCGTCAAATTGAGCGGGTGGAAATATGAAAATTAGAACATTTGGATGGCTCATAGCGCTGGCGATTGCGACCAGCCCTGTTTTTGCGGATCAATACGAAATCCGTGCTGTCGGCGACTTCTATCAACCGCTGAGCCAATACGGCTATTGGGTGCAACATCCCGAATTCGGCTGGTGCTGGCGCCCGGATCGGGTCGTGGCCGAGTGGCGTCCGTACGCCGATGGCCGGTGGTTGCGGACCGCGGATGGCTGGTATTGGGACAGCGATGAGCCGTGGGCTTGGGCCTGTTATCATTATGGCCGGTGGTTCACGGATGCCCGGCATGGCTGGCTCTGGCAACCCGGTACCGAATGGGCCTCCGCATGGGTCGATTGGCGCGAGAGTGATGACTATGTCGGCTGGGCCCCGGTGCCGCCGCGGTACAGCATTGTCTACACGGAGCAAATCATCATTGCGCCCACTACGTATGTCTTCGTGGAGCGCCGGCACTTCTGCGAGCCCGTTCGCCCAGTGATCATCGAGCGTCGGCATTGCGACGAAGTCTACCGACACACTCGCGGCACAAACCGCCCCCGGTATGACCGTGACGAGGTAAGCACTCCCGTCCCGACACCCACGCGCCCGCCACAAAATCGGCGTGATGTTACCATTCCCAACACCGAACGACGGGAAAAACCGGAACGAAGAGATCGGCGTGAGGTTGTCATTCCCAAGGTTGAGCGACAGGACCCACCGGCACCCGTGGAAAAACCCAAAGTAGTTGTGCAACCGCGGCCGACTCCTTCGCCAAAGAAAGACGTGAATGTTTCGACTCCCCCGGCTGATTCAAAGCGGATCTACGACTCGCGGATTCCTGATTATCTGAAAGACCGGGAGCAGCGGCGCCATAAGGACAAGGACGACTGACGGGAGTCGGCTTGCGGTTCGCGGTGTGCCCGCTAGAATCGCCGCATGACCTCGGCCGCGACGCCTACTCGATTGCCTGCATTGTTGGCAGGAGGTTGGGTCGCGTTGGTGGCTGGACTGTTTCTGGTCCGGTACGAAGGCTGGCTCATACCCCTCCAATTTGCGCATCTCTTCGCGGTAGCCTTGCCAGGCCTGACGGTTGGCCCGTATTTCGCCGAGTTTCTGCGCGGCCGGGTGTTGGATTTTCTCTGGTTGGGGCTGCTTCTGGCGACCGCGCTGCCGGTGGGCAAGGTGATTGTGCGGCGGGACGGCGTCCTGGAAAATCTTTTCGCCTTGGCGTTGGGGCTTCTCATAGTCTCAGCGGCAACGCTGGGGATTGCGGCAGTGAGTACGTCACAGGTCGGCTGGGTCTTCACCGGCATCCTCGCGTGGGCTTTGCCGGCAGCGCGGCGATTCACCCTGCCGGCGTGGGGGAAACTCACCGGCTGGGAATGGCTGATGGTCATCTTGTTGGTGGTGGCCGCGGTGCTTTGCCTGCCGGGCGCGATGGTGCCGCCGTTTGAATACGACGAACTGGAATATCACCTCGGCGCGCCGATGGATTACATCCGTGCCGGGCGCGTATATTTTCTCCCGTACAACTTCTACTCCAACCTGCCGCAGTTGAGCGAGATGCTGTACTTGCTTGCGCTAGTGACCCGGTCGGACGTCGCGGCGAAACTCCTCCACTGGCTGTTCGGTGTGATGACGGCGGCGAGCATCATTGCGCTGGGCACGCGGCTCTGGTCGCGCCGGGTGGGACTGACGGCAGCGGTGCTGTTCTATTGCCTGCCGTACGTGCAAGATCTCAGCCAGACCGCCCGGATTGATCTCGCGACTACGTTCTTTGCAACGTTGGCGTTCGGCGGGCTGCTCCTGAAATGGGACACACTCTCCGCGCTCGCCGCCGGGTGCGCGGTC